>DATHKV010000040.1:0-2654 GCA_035488895.1 Steroidobacteraceae bacterium | reverse complement strand
CCAAAGACTCACAAGGGTTATTCGCAAAAAATTGCGGGCAGTGAGTGCCGCTTTCTCGCCATGCACGGATGCGTAAGTCCGCTGAGTGTCGTCGGTCGCACACCTTCACCAGTCGATCCCGAGCACGCTCGCGTGCGAGCTGGATCGGCCCAGGCCAGTCTTTGGCACCAGCAGATCACGATCAAAACGGAGAGGCGGTTTGAACAAACTCGGCGAGACGTCGCGGCGGTTAAAGCCGGCGGAAGGTAACAGGTGAGCAGGAATGAGTAGACACCGACAATTCATGCAAGTCCTGTCCCGGGAGGAGTCCACCCCCGGGAAGGTCAGCCCTTGCGGGGCGGCAGGTGACTGCCGCTTCGAAGCGTAGGGGACCGAGTGAGCGGGCCGGGTGATAGAGCTTCGAAAAGGTTTTTACAGAGGAAGCCGACGCCGTGTCTCGCGGCGGAAGGCCAAGGCGGTGCTCCGAAGAGAGTGGGCGTGGGGCCATCGCAACCTCCGGAGTCGTGGAGCTCGGCACGTTCGCAATTGCCATCAGCACGGAAACCGCGAGACCTCGGAGCTGCCCTGCCGTCTATGGTGGATGGCGAGCACGCACGGGAAGGTGAAGAGCCAAAGCCGTGTCGGGAAAACTCCGAGGAGTCGGACGAGACCATGGTACCGAAGAAGTTGCCGAAGACGCGGGTAACGCCCGTCGAGGCGATGGAGGGACGGGTCGAGGCCAAGGGAAAATTCGCTGCACGAAACGCGTCCCCTACTCAGGGAGGGAAAGACGCGCCCACGTTACGGCAGCGAATCGGAAAGCGAGCGAAAGAAAGGCCAACAGAGCAGCTCACCAACTTGCTCAGCCATATCAAGGTGCCGCTGCTCGAAGAGGCGTTTCTGCGCCTCAAGAAATCAGCGGCGCCTGGAGTGGATGAGGTGACGTGGGTCGAATATGGCGAGCGCCTCGGCGAGCGCCTGCTCGATCTACAAGACCGAATCCATCGTGGTAGTTACCACCCGCTGCCGGTCAGGCGCGTGCACATCCCGAAAGGTGACGGCCGCACTCGTCCGATCGGTATCCCGGCGCTGGAGGACAAGCTTGTCCAGCAAGCCGTGCGGATGGTGCTGGAGCCGATCTACGAGTCCATGTTCATCGGGTTTTCGTACGGATTTCGGCCAGGCCGGAGTCCGCACGACGCGCTCGACGCGCTGGCTGTCGTGATCGGCAAGAAGGTGAGCTGGGTGCTCGACGCAGATATCCAATCGTTCTTCGACACCATCGACCATGGATACTTGCAGAAGTTTATCGAGCACCGGATCGGGGACAAGCGTCTCGTGCGGCTACTGATGAAGTGGCTGCACGCAGGCGTGATGGAGGACGGCAAGCTGCACGCCGCGCAGGAAGGGACGCCGCAAGGGGGCAACATCAGCCCGCTTCTGGCCAACATCTACCTGCACTACGTGCTCGACCTCTGGGTCTGTCATTGGAGAAAGCAGCCGGCACACGGACAGGTGTACATCGTGCGCTACGCCGACGACTTCGTGATGGGCTTCGAGCGCGAATCGGACGCGAAGGAGATGCGCGAGGCCTTGGCCAAACGCCTCGAAAACTTCGGTCTGAAGCTTCACCCCGAAAAGACGCGGGTGCTGCAGTTCGGGCGCAATGCTCGGCAGGATCGCGAGCGACAAGGGCTAGGAAAGCCCGCGACGTTCGAGTTCCTGGGCTTCACGCACATCGCAGGCATCAGCCGGCGAGGCGAGTTCCAGTTGCGGCGCCGTACCTCCCGGAAGAAGAGGCGAGCCAAGCAGGCTCAAATCAAACAGGAAATAGAAGGCCGGCGGCACGACCCAGTACCCGAGCAGTATCGGTGGCTCAGCTCCGTGATGCGCGGGCACTACAACTACTACGCCGTGCCGACTAACTTCTTAGCGCTACGCCAGTTTCGCTGGCATGTACGCGGCTACTGGTTTCGGTCTCTGCAGCGACGCAGTCAATGCGGGCACTGGACCAAGCAGCAGCGCGATGCGTTCGAGAAGCGCTTCCCACTTCCTGCGCCCCGCATCATTCACCCCTGGCCAACCGATCGTTTCGCTGTCCGTCGACCTTAGGTGGGAGCCCGGTGCGGGAAATCTGCTCGCCGGGTTCTGTCCGGGGGGCGGCCCGAAAGGGCCGTCCCTACCGGCACCGAGCGCCGATCGCGTTCCGAGTCAGTGGTGTCGCGAAGCGGTTGAGCAGGGGACGGAGGCGAATAAGAAAAATTCTTACCCAGCTCGCTTGCGGGCCAGCTTGTTCTTGATGCCGTCGGTGATGCGGCTCATTTGCGTCATGTCGACGCCGCCGAGCAAGAACAGGGCGCCGAAGTAAACCAGCACCGCGATCGGCGCCGCGAGCCAAGGATTGATGACGCGCAGGCCCCAGGCTGCCAGCGCCATGGCGCCGCCCGCCAGCACACCCTTGCCCAGCACCTTGGCCAGCCCGCGATCGATCACGCCGTGCGGAATCATGTACAGCGCGACCGCGACTAGGCCGATTTCGCAGACGACGCCCGACACGCACACACCCAGGCCGCCGTTGCCGTAATGCTTCTGGAACCACGGGATGAGCAGCGGATTCAAGATCACTTTCACCAAGACGCACCCGAACTGCGCCCAGGCCCAGGCGGCTTGTCGAC
>DATHKV010000039.1:0-7004 GCA_035488895.1 Steroidobacteraceae bacterium | reverse complement strand
CGCGTCGATTGGCGCCACTACGTCGTCTTCAACAACCTGAATGTGTATGAGGATTTAGAAGAATGGAAATTCGGCTTAGCTGTATTCTTCTAGCCGCTGCGCTGCTGTCGGGCTGTAGCTGGTTCCACCGTGGCCACAAGGCGTCGCCCGAGATCGTGGCCGAGGAGCCGCAGGCCGAGCCGTCGATCATCGAACCGCAGGTTACCCGGCGCGTCGTCAAAACACCGCACATCAAGGCGAAGGACTTCGAAGTGGGCGGTTACTACGGCGCGATCAGCATTCAGGATTTCGGCACCAATCCAATCTACGGGGTGCGCGCCGCCTATCACGTGTCCGAGGACATCTTCCTGGAGGGCTTCGTGGCCCGATCCAAGGCCGGCACCACCAGTCTCGAGGACGTGTTTCCGGACATCACGGTAGTCAGCGACTCTGGGAGGCACTTCACGTACTACGACCTGGACGTAGGCTACAACGTACTTCCCGGCGAGATCTTTCTCGGGCGGGGCCGCGCGTTCAATTCGGCCCTATACGTGACGGTCGGCATGGGCGATGTGAAATTTGCCGACAAGGACCAGTTCGCGCTGAACTTCGGAGTGGGCGAGCGACTTCTGATAAACGACTGGCTGGCCCTTCATGTGGACGTAAGAGACCACATTTTTGAGACCAGCCTGACCGGCCGTACCAAGAATGTCGACAACGTCGAAGCCACTATCGGTCTAACCGTTTTCTTCTGACCAGGAGTAAGGAATTCATGCCGAGTACCTCAACATTGATTAAACGCTGTGCCATGGCGGCGATCGTCGTTGCCTCGACCGCGTTTGCCGCCGGCGGCGATGCCTCCGGTCCCGCCCCTGCGTTCACCCTCACCACGCTGGCCGGACAGCCGAGCGGCCTGAATGCCTACAAGGGCCAGGTCGTGATGGTGAATTTCTGGGCAACCTGGTGCGGACCCTGCCAGCAGGAAATGCCGCTGCTGGATCAAATGTACAAGAAGTACAAGCCCGCGGGCTTTACCCTCATCGGCGTCAACGTCGACAAGGAAGCGCCGGCGGTCAAGCAACTGCTGGAGCGCAAGCCGGTGAGCTTCCCGGTGCTGCTCGATCCGGCCAACCAGGTCAGCAAGGCCTATCACGTCGATGAAATGCCGAGTTCGGTGATCATCGATCGCAAGGGTCAGATTCGCTACATCCACCGCGGCTACAAACCAGGCGACGAAAACGACTACCAAGATCGAATTCGTCAATTGATCCGGGAGTAAGCCGTGCGCTGCCGTCAAATGGTGATGTCGGGCGCTCTCCTGGGTACGCTGCTGCTGTCGAGCGCGTGCAGCATTCAGCCCTGGGTGAAGCCCTACGAGCGGGATCGGCTCGCCGACCCCATCATGGCATGGGACCGCGACGCCATTTCCAGCGCGTACCTCGATCACATCCGCGAATCGAGAGAAGGTTCGCGCGGTGCCACCGGCGGCGCCGGCGGCGGCTGCGGCTGCAATTGATTGAAGCATGACGCATAGGCACACCCTCGCCCGCGCAGCAATGATCGCTGCTCTGCTGCTGATCCGCAGCACGAGCGCGGACGTGCTCCCTGACAATCGCGCCGATGTGTTCTACAGCAAGTACAGCGGCGGCGGCATGGACATCACCGGCTATTCGGCCACGGCGCGCGCCAAGATCACGGAAAACTTCGCGGTCGAAGCCAACTACTTCATCGACAAGGTCAGCGGCGCATCGGTCGATGTGTTGAGCCAGGCCAGCGTCATCAAGGATGAGCGCAAGCAAAAGAGCGGCACGATCGAATACCTGCGCGACAAGACGACTTACACTGCGTCGTACATGTCGAGCGTGGAGCGCGACTACGTATCCGACACGGCGAGTATCTCCCTGAGCCAGAGCATGTTCGGCGACCTGACCACCGTGTCGCTGGGATTCGCGAACACCAAGAATAAAATCGGAGAAAACAACGGCAGTGCGAATGATCCCAACGTCGCCTGGCTGGGCCATGCGTTGACGCGCGCTTATAGCGGCGGTGTCTCGCAGATCATCACCAAAAATTTCATTGCCGACGCCAACCTGCAGGTCATCACCGATGCGGGGTACCTGGCGAATCCGTATCGATCGATTCGCTTTCTTGACCCCACGAATCCCAAAGGCTACGGACTGGCGAGCCAGGTCTATCCTGAGACGCACACGAGCACTGCGGTGCAGGTGCAGGGCAAGTACTACCTGCCGTACCGCGCGGCCGTGACCGCCCTGTATCGCTACTACACCGACACCTGGGGAGTTCGCGGCAATACCTACGAGATCGACTATACCCATCCTGTCCGCAACCGATGGATCTTCGAAGCAAGGGTGCGCTACTACAAGCAGACTGCGGCGACTTTTTACAGCGATCTGTATCCTTTCGCCGGCTCGCAGAATTTTACGGCGCGCGATCAGAATCTCGCGGCTCTGGACAACACGACCATCGGCGCGAAGGTGACTTATGCCTTTTTGCCGGATGGCTGGAAGTTCTTCAAGCGCGGTACCGTGACGTTGGATGCCAGTCGAATTCGCTTCAACTACCGCGACTTTCGCGACATCAAGGATTTCGGCGTGCCGGCTTTCAGCCCGGGCGCGGAGCCCTTGTACCAGTTCAATGCGAACGTGTATCAGGCTTTCGTGTCGATGTATTTCTGACCGACCGTACCTGCGCACGCCACCAACAAAGCAGCAACGGAGCGAGCGCGGAAGCAATCGCAAGCGTATCCGCCACCCAGTCCCAGAAGTCCTTGTCCCGGTGCACCATCGGCAGGCCCTGCACTATTTCTATCAGAGCTCCGAACGCCGATAGCAGCGCCGCAACCACGAACAGGTTTTGCCTGGGAAACGCAGCGACCGCCAGGCCCGTGAGGACATAGAAGGCGATGAAATGCGTCGACTTATCCCATGGCGTCAAGTGCAAGACACGCGCCTGCGGAGCCACGGCGCTATAACAAGTGAAAGTCAGCGCCGCAAGGAAAGCGATTCGCGCAATTTTGAGCAATAGCGATATGCTTGGCACAGGTACACCAAAACCATCAGCATAACAGGAAGGCTATATGAACCGCCCCACGCCGAACGGCGCCAGAGTCAACCGCAGAGCACTCATAAAAAGCTTGGCAGCCGCGACCGCGGCTGCCGCGATACTTCCGAGCCGGCGCTCCGAGAGCGCCGAGTTGCCGCACCTCGATGTCAAGGATCCCGCCGCCGCGGCGGTGGGCTACGTCGAGAATGCAAACCAGGTCGATGCAAAAAAATACCCGGCCTACGTGAAGGGCACCCTTTGCGAGAACTGTTTGTTGCTGCAGGGTGCGGCCGGCGCCGACTATCGGCCCTGCCAATTATTTCCGGGAAAATCCGTGTCCATTCACGGCTGGTGCAGCGGTTGGAGCGCGGAAATATAGGCATCGCGCACGTGCACGCCGATCGCCGGAAAATCCACGAAAAATCCGTCGATGCCCCGATCCAAGTAGCGGCGGATCTCCGCCTCCAGATTGCCGTGCGCACCGCGCTCGCCGCCAACCTGCAAATCGCCCGGTAGGAACTCGTTTTCCGCACGAAACGTCCAGACGTGCACCTGCAAATTGGCCGTATGCGCAGCCCGAACCGCCTCAGGCGTGGCCAGCGCCTTCGCGATGCCGATGGCATCGGCATACTGGGCTATGACCCCGGGCTCGCCCAGCTCGTGCTCGAGCAGCTGCACCAACGGCAGCCGGGTCATGGTGCGCAGCTGCTGCAGATTTTGCGGATCGAAGGACTGGATGAATACGGGGGAGCCGGGCTTGGCATAGTGATGGCGCCGCAACGTGTCCAGGAGCGCCAATTCCAGCGGCAGGCCAATTCCCGCGAAATGCGCCGGGTGCTTGGTCTCGGGATAGACGCCAACGGGCCGATTGCGCCCGGCTTGGCCGTTCGCTCGCATCACCAATTGCATGATCTCATCGAAGGTGGGCACGCTGAAGAGCCGGTCAAATTGGCGATTTTGCGGCCGCAACTCCGCGAGTCGTTCGCGTGCGCGCAGTGTCTTGATTTCAGACAGCGTGAAGTCTTCCGTAAACCAACCGGTCATGGACTCGCCATCGATGATCTGGGTGCGGCGGCGAGCCGCAAACTCGGGGTGCTGTGCGACATCGGTGGTGCCGCCTATTTCATTCTCGTGGCGTGCAATCAGCACGCCGTCGCGTGTCATGACGAGGTCGGGCTCGATGTAATCGGCGCCCTCCTCGATCGCGAGACGATAGGACTCCAAGGTGTGTTCGGGACGTTCGCCGCTCGCGCCCCGATGCGCGATGACCGTAATGCTGGACACGTGAGCTCCGATTTGACGTTGCCGCGGAGTCTAGCGCACGGCCGCACAGCCGGGACCGAGGTTCCTTCCTGGACCCTCGGTTCCCAACCTTGAGCTTGCGCTACCGTGGCGGAGCTAGCGGCGCTTCGTACGGTTCGTGTGCCGACATCGGGCTGGCCGACCCGGGTATCCACGGCGACCGTTGCTGTACCAGTCCGTGGCCCCAATCGGCGCGCAGGGACGTGGGTTGCGCCGCAAACGCGGCGCCGATCGCAAATACGGCCGCGACTGCAACCGTTATTCTTCGACGATGCATGGCTCAGTGCCCTCCCTACGCGGCCGCATGCGGCGGGTTGATCGGCGGAAAATCGAAGCCAAAAGCAGAACTGGTGATTGCGCTGGCAGTGATCAAAGCGGCTAGACTGAAGTTCATGGTGATTGCTCCGGTGAAAAATTGATTAGAAAAATGCGATTCAGAGAAACGCGTGCCTATATGGGTAAGCGACGTTTGGACGCAATTCCCCTCACATTGCATAACAATGTATGCTTAGGGGAAAGCCCTAGGTCGCAGGGGGACCGCAAGATCGTCTATGGTCACTGGTAAATGACGATGGAAGTTCCGGCCAACTTCACCCAACTGCTGACCGAGTGGCGAACCGGCCATCCCCAGGCATTGGAGCGTCTGACGCCGTTGGTGTACGACGAGTTGCGCCGCCTGGCGCGCAGCTACATGCGTACCGAGCGCGGCAGCCACACTTTGCAGGCGACGGCCGTGGTGCACGAGGCCTTTCTTCGTCTGGTTCAGGCCAACGTCGACCTGCAGGATCGGCAGCATTTTTTTGCACTGGCCTCCCGGCTGATGCGCCGGGTCCTGGTGGACCATGCGAAGTCGCGCTCCCGGGCGAAGCGCGACGGCGGCGTGCGCGATCACTCCGGCCTCGAGCTGGCCGAGATCACGGTGCCGATCGACGTCGATGTGGTGGCGCTCGATGAAGCGTTGGAGGGGCTGCTGCAGCTCGAGCCGCGTCTTGCGCAGGTGATCGAACTTCACTATTTCGGCGGAATGACTTACGACGAAATTGCCGCCGCGGTCGGCGCATCCGCGGCCACGGTCCACCGCGATATCCGCCTCGCAAAGGCGTGGCTGCTGAACGAAATCGGCGCATAACCTGCCATGATCCCGCGCGCACGCTGGCATCAAATCAAATCCGTGTT
Organism: Steroidobacteraceae bacterium; assembly: GCA_035488895.1. GTDB lineage: Bacteria > Pseudomonadota > Gammaproteobacteria > Steroidobacterales > Steroidobacteraceae > Bog-1198. Next base: position 1,484 of record DATHKV010000039.1, on the reverse strand, counting down.
CGAACTAGTGGCGGACATGGAGGACAGCGCGCGCGCCGCCCACCTGGATCAGTGCTGCGGCGATGATTCAGAACTGCGTTCCTCGGTGCAATCGCTGTTGGCGATCGATGGCAGCAAAGTAGATCCGCTGCTGCACGCGGTCGGCGCGGCGGCCGAATCCCTGCTCGAGGATCACCGCGACCGATTGCTCGGCACGCGGGTCGGTCCCTATCGCGTGGTATCGATTCTGGGCCATGGCGGCATGAGCGTCGTGTACCGCGGTGAGCGCGACGATTCGCAGTACACGCAGGTGGTCGCCATCAAGGTGCTGCAGCACGCAACCGTGCATCCACGGCTACGCAGCCGCCTGCACAGTGAACGCCACATCCTCGCGACCCTCGACCACGGCTCCATCGCGCGGCTGATTGACAGCGGCGATCTCGATGACGGCACGCCGTACCTGGTCATGGAATATGTGGACGGCGAATCCATCGACTGCTATTGCGACAGCCGCACTCTGTTCATTCGTGAGCGTCTCGAGTTGTTTGTTTCCGTTTGCGCCGCGGTTCAGTATGCGCACCGCAACCTGGTCGTGCACCGCGACATCAAGGCGTCAAACATCTACGTCACCGACGAAGGCAACCCCAAGCTGCTGGATTTCGGCATCGCAAAACTGCTCGCGCCCGAGAATTTGTCGCATACGCTGCCGGTCACGCGCCTGCAGGAACGCATTCTGACCCCCGAAAATGCGGCCCCGGAACAAGTCCTCGGCAGGCCGATCACCACCGCGACGGATATCTACGCGCTGGGAGTGCTGTTGTATCAATTGCTGACGGGCCGATCACCGTATCGCCTGTTGAGCTACAGCCAGCTGCAGCTGGAGCGCGCCATTTGCATGGACGATCCGGCGCGCCCCAGCCAAGTGGTCGTTGCGAAGCTCAAAGGCGAATCGGATGCCGATCGCAGCCGTATTTCGGATCGACGAGGGCTCTCGCCGCAGCGTTTGCGCACCCGCCTGAGCGGTGACTTGGACGCCATCGTCGGTATGGCGATGCGCAAGGAACCGGATAAGCGCTATGCGTCCGTCGAGGCGCTCGCCGACGATTTGCGCCGTCACCTGCTCGGCCAACCGGTGCGCGCTCGTCAGGGCGATTGGCGCTACAACGCCTCGAAGTTTCTGCGGCGCAACCTGCTGGCCGCCGTGGCAACCGCGGCGGTGTTCGTCGGCCTGGCCGTCATTGCCGGGATGACCCTTTGGCAAAATCACCGTATTTTACTGGCGCGCGACGCCACCGCCCTCGAGCGCGATCGAGCGCAGCAGGTTTCCGCCTTCATGGTGGATGTCTTCTCGCAAGCGGATCCGTTCATCGCTCAAGGTAAGGAGCCCACTGCAAAGGATGTGCTGGATCAGGGTGCCGAAAAAATCAAGGGCAACTTGAATCTGCAGCCGGAAGTCCGGGCGCAGCTGCTCGAGAGCATCGGGCTTGCCTATCGGCGGCAGGGAT
>DATHKV010000038.1:0-28108 GCA_035488895.1 Steroidobacteraceae bacterium | reverse complement strand
AGATGCATTCGACGAAGTGCTCAGCCAGTACGGACTGAAGCGCGAAGAAGCCTATCGCTATAGCGTCTCGAGCGCGAAGGCGCTGGGCCCGATGCAGTTCACCGATCGGCGCGGCCATGGCACCTATTCGTTCGTCGTACGCAGCTGTCGCGGCGCGCAGTTGGACCCCAACTTCGAGCGCGGCTCGACCCGTCTGCCAAATGCCATGAAGGCAGCCGTTTGCCTGCTGGACATTGAGCTGTCACAGATGAACAGCGAAATCCGTGCCGCCTATCGCGCTAAACCCGATGTGCTCGGCATCTTTCCAGTCGCTGCCTACAATGGCGGTGGGCGCAACGTCGCCAAGCTTTATCGGGCGCTCAACCGTATGGGTGTCCAACTTGCCGAACTGCGACGAGCCGGCCAGTTGCCGCCGGGATCCGCAGTCGTCTGCCCCTGTGTCTGGCGCGAGGAAGGCTCTTTGGTGCAAGCGGTCAGCATTCCACGTTACAACAGGGAAAATAGCGGCTACATCGAAAAGTATCAAAGCATTCTCAGTCTGTTTGACTGAGCGCGTTCTTAAGCCAGCCTACACATCTTGCGCGTGCGCAGTTCGGATCGCTGGCATAGAGCGCGCACGATTGATTGATGCGGTCAGATCAACCACCATCGGGCCGGGGTCTTCACCGGAGTGATTTCTCGTAACGCCACACATCAAGGGAAAAAGTTCCCCCCGGTACTTCTAAGGCGTCGGTCACCGTCCCTGTCCTTAACCAGTCGCACTTTTCATAGAACCTGGCGGCGCGGTCGTTGCCAATGGCACACGCGAGCCAAGGTGTCTGCACCCCATTTTTGCGCAAATGCGCTTCGGCATCGGCCATTAGAGCTGCGGCAACGCCGGAGCCTCGCGCACCCGAAGACACGTACAATTGATACAGCTCGGCCCCTTTAAGAAAGTAAAAGCCGACAGGCGCACCAATTACTCCGGCTACGCGCACACCGGTTAACGCAGCTCGGAGCCTTTCTTCAAATCCTTGCAGCGTACGCAGCCGGGCCAGTTCAGCAGGTACGATTCGAGCATGAGCGTCCTGCCAGCCGTCGAACCAGATTTTCGCCAGCAGCCCAATCTCATCTGAGTCGGCACCTCTTATGTTTGCGCTGGCCAATATGTTCATGGTTCATTCTAGCGCTGAGAAGGGGGTCCGTAATGGACAGAATCACGCAGGACCGCCTTCTTCGATGATCCCCCGCTCGATCAATGCGGCACGTGTTTCAGAAATCCCCTGGACACGGACAGCCTGCATTCCGAAGCGTCTCGCTGCCTCGACATTGAGAGCGTTGTCATCGAGAAAAAGCACGTGCTCGGGCCTTGCGCCGAGTGACTCCACCACGTGCTGAAACGCTTCGGCGTCGGGCTTGATTCGCCCGGTCAGATGCGAAACGAAGTGGTGGCTAAATGCCGGACCGAGTTTCAGGTCATCGACCACTCGGGTCCAGTGCAAGACATTGTTATTGGACAGGACTGCGCGCTGATACCTGCTTGGAATTTGCGCAAGCATCTCAAGCGTCCCGGGATACAGCCCGGTGACCCAACCGGTGAATGATGCCAAGAACTGTTGCGGATCCACGGGAAGGCGGAACTCGGCTGTGACGGCGGCGGCAAATTCCTCGGCGCCAATTCGGCCCGTCTCGAATTCCCGCACCGGCGTTGAGTGAAGCCACATACGCCACATCTCATCGCTTGTGGCCTTCTCACCCATCCAGCCGAGCATGGTCGCAACGCCGCTGAGTTGAACGAGCACACCGCCGACGTCGAAGAGCAGAACCCTAGGGTCTGTCGCAATACCGGTCAAAGACACCCGGGCCTCCTAAGGTTTGAAAAGACGCGCGACGGGAGCCGCATTGCTGTTTCAGCTTCGAGCTATTGTCCTACAAAGCGTCGATCGATTTGCCTATTCCGCCGAACCGACTTCCTAGCGAAGGTGTTGTCGGTTATCGCGGATATAGAGCGTACGCGACGTAGCAGAAGCGACCGCGATTCATCGTCGCTAAAAAAAGAGTTTGGGCATGGGGAGAAGCCACGTGAATCTCGAACCGTTCCGGTTTTGGAAAGGAGAGATTCTCTCCTTGAGTTTGGTCTTAAGCCTCTCTTTGGTCGGGGTGAGCCCACTCTGGGCTCAGACGGCTGGCTTCGCGTACCTGACTAATCGCGAAGACAGCATCTCGGCGTACATCATCAATGCGAGCACGGGTGCTCTGACGCCGCCGGCCGGTTCGCCCTTCGCAACGGGAGCGTTTCCCACCTTAGTAACTACGACCGCACCGGCAAAGGGTTGCAAGCACGACGATGAGGAAGACCGTGACCAACGGGGTGACCATGACGAGCGACGCGACGATCACCGACATGATGACCATAAGCGAAGCGAAGATCGGGGGCGTGATGACTATGAGCGGCACGAAGGTCGTGGGCGAGATGATGACGAGCACCACCGATTCGACAGGAAGCATTGTGAGGCGGCGACTGCACCGGTGACCTATCGTTACTCAGGGACTCATTTCACCGATGTGCAGGGGATATACACGACTTTGGACTCCGTGCAGGGATCGCTCACGTTTTCATCTGCGTTACCGGCGAACCTGTCCGGGGCGACGATCACGCCATCAGCGTTCTCATTCTCTGACGGCGTCGGCACAATTGCGAACTCGAGCGTTGGCCTCTTTATCAATTCTTTCACAGTCACAACCAATTCTGCGGGGCAAATCACGGCGTGGGATATCGACGTAGACCTGTTCTCTCCGGAACTTGTGTTTGAACGCGAGATCACAACCGCGCACGGGCCATGCCTGGGGTTCCCCGACCCAGGCTGCGTCTTCTCAGAGGACGCCGGAGTAGTGTCTGGCACCGGCTCCGGCTTTACCGACGTACCCGGTACCTGGACGCAAGCCACCCCAACGGCCTTGCTTGCCACACTGCTCACCGAAGTTAGAGGAGTCGGGCCCGGTAAGAGCCTGGCAAACAAGGTTGAACTGGCACAGACGTACTACGTAGCCGGGGACATACAGGCGACCTGTGCAATGCTCACAGCCTTCGATAACGAGGTTCAGGCGCAGGCTGGAAAGAAGATAGCTAAAGCGTTGGGCGCGCAACTCATTGCTGAAGCGCAGACCATTGAAGCCGCGATTGGCTGCACAGTTCCCTGACTTAAATGTACGGAGCGGCGCGCGGCGAATATCTGTACCCAATAAAACTCAAACGCCAGAGCTACCTTTCCGGCTACGCCGCGTTTTCGACGACCTCGCTTTCTCTATCAAGTGAAACCGGTACTGTCGGGACCGTAAATTGAGCCGTTGCACTCGCGATCATCCATCTGACTGCCCGCAATAGTTCCGGCGAGCTGCGCACGTGGCAACCTGACGCTTCGATGACCTCGTCGATGAAGGATTCCACTTCGTTCAGCCACCGGGAGTCGTCTTGACCGTGGTTCGACAACAAGTTGAGTTGCCGGCGGCGGCTGGTTAACGCCGCAGCATGATTCAAGATGATGGACTCGGAAAGGGCGAGCATATCGTTGTGCAACGAAGTTGACTCGAGGGCGGCTTTCGCCTGCACTCGCTTCGCATACTCGATCGGCAGGTCTCTAAGCAAGTTTCGGCCGGTAGTAAGCACTGGTTCGATCTCTATGGAAGGCGCATGTTTCGCCGAGAGCGCCTTTATGCCATTAGACATTGCGATCGTCCCGTGCCGGCGTCGCAAGGCGTGAGGAGTTTGGGACGCATTGTTAAATGCGATTCTTGACCTCGGGTATGGAGACTGGTGGTCCGGCACGACTTTTTTAGACCATTCCTTACCGCAGCAAGACGAATCGATGAGAGAAACCAAACAGTCTATATATAAGGAGTACAGTCAATCGAAATCAACCCGATCTGCTGCCCGAATGGCCCGACCAACGGAGAAGAGTGACCGAATTGGCTGGGCAACTCATGCCCTTGCCGCGAGCAAGGCGGAGGCTAGCGCGGCGGCCGCAAAACCGCCGCCCAAGGCCGCCCATTCTCGTTTCGTCAACGTCATGGTTACAATCGCACCAACACAACCGGCGAGCGTCGGCCAGCCACCGTGAACGATACCGGTAGCCGCGTACGCGATGAACAAATTGCCCGGCGCCAGACTGAGAATCCTCGGCAGCAGACCTGTTTTTGGCAGGCTGGTTGCCACGAGGAAGCCGACGCTCCTCATTGCGTAGCTCGCCGCACCGACGGCGAAAATAGCTGCATAAGTCTGCCACTCAGTCATTGTCGTCCCCAATGGCGTTTACCAGCGCGCCCGCCATACCACCGGTCAGCATGGCCCAACTTTGACCGAGCATTCCGGCGGTAGCGACCGAGACTGTCGCCGAAACAGCCCAGGGCAGCACGCTCCGCCTACCACGCCATTGAGTCGGGATCAGTGCGACAACAAATGCCAGCGGCAAAAACCCGGCGGCTACGGCCAATGGGCCATGCGGCGTCAGGGGCAGGGTATATCCGAGGGCCGTGCCGCCAACCCAGCCGATCGCCATCGGCAAGCTGGTACCGAGAAGATAGCCGGCGTCACGGCGGCCGCGATCCGCCTCAGCCACGGTCATGATCCAAGAGGCGTCGCCGAGGAGAAAGAGCGTCGGTAACATTACCCGCCGCGGCACATCAGGAAATAGCTGCCGCAGATGGGCGCCCAGCAGCAAATAACGCGCGTTCATCGCCATACAGGCGCCGACCATCGCTGCGATTGGTAGGGGAGCAGACCACAAGCCAAGAGTGATGGCTTGCGCGGTGGCTGAGTAGACCATCAAGCTGAACAATACGGCTGGCACGAACCCCAAGCCTGCGCCCCGATATGCGACGCCCATGGCAACACCGGCGATCCCATTGCTGATGATGAACGGAAGAGCCGCTAGGAAACCCTGCCGCAAACCGACCGTCGTCCAGGGCGATCCAGGTAAGGTTACCATTGTCATGGTCATGCCCATTAGATAGAGTGCATGTCGTCATGTCAAGAGATCCAAAACGTGCGGCGACTCAGTTCTTTGGTGGCCGCGTTTGCCTTGATTTCGCGAATACGATCGATTGGCGGACATCGGAAGAACCGCAGGAGCTTCTGCCGGATTACGCAGCACTTCTTTCGTGGTGCAAAGCTCGCAGTACGCTGTTAGCTCCCACGGTCAGAGCGCTGCACGAGTTCGCCACGGCACGGGCCGCCGCCGCTGTGGTAGCGATGAAAGAAGCGCATACATTGCGATCCGACATTTTGGAGACCGCCGAGGCATTGTCGAATGGCCGCTACCCGCCGTTGACGAAAATCAATCGATGGCTAACCAGCATACCCGCGCAACCGCAGTTGGTGAAAAATGGCGCCGCATATACTCACGCCGTGCCGGGTATGAAACTCGAGGAACCCCTGTGGCCGATTCTCTGGTCTCTTGCGGCGCTGCTGACTTCGAACGATGCGGCCCGTGTGGGTTGCTGCCAGGCGGGCGGTTGCGGTTGGTACTTCGTCGATGAGAGTCCGAATGGATCTCGCGTCTGGTGTTCCAATGACGCATGCGGCAATCGCGTGCGCGCCCAACGGGCATATGCAAAGCGTCGATCCAAGTCTGCCTTAAGCCGTGTCAGCGCAGCGGGGAGACGCGTCGCGTCATAACTCGTCGAGCGGCGCATGGGCGAATTGCCGCGAATGCAGTCTTTGTGGATTGGTCTAGGAGGTGGTCGAATGAAAGCTCGAATTTGGCACGGAATGGTCCCGGCCGCGAAAGGCGAGGAGTACCTGGACAGAATGCGCAAAGTGGCCCTGCCGGATTACAAATTAGTATTGGGGAATTGCGGCGCATTCTGTTTATATCGCGTAGAGGGCGGCATTGCGCATTTCGACATGCTCACATTTTGGAAGGATATCGATTCGATCAAGCGTTTTGCAGGAGAGGAATATCAGATCGCCAAATATTACGACTTTGACCGTTCGTTCCTGATTGAGCTGGAGCCGCATGTACGGCATTACACTGTGTACGACGACTAATCGCTCGGGCAAGCCCCAATGTTGCTCACCCATGTCCGGTCGTTCGCCGCCGTGCGGCTCACCCTGCTGCGCGCAAGCCCAGTGCCATCACGCCTTTCGCCGGGCGCGCCATCAAGCCCACCAGATCCATATTTGTACGAGAAAAAGGAGTCCGCGATGAATCGACTCAACATGAACTATCATGCAAGGTAGTGGCGTACTGGAAGAAAGGCGGGAATGAATCAATGGTAGGCAATATACGTTTATATCGAATGCTTTGCGCGGCCCTGCTGACGTTCTACGGCTCCGGTGTGTCTCGGGCGCAAACCACTTCTTCCGCGATTACTCAGAATCTGCAGTGGCGATTGGTAGGTCCATTTCGCGGCGGCCGCACGCGCGCGATCACGGGCGTGCCGGGCCGGCCGCACACGTTTTTGGCCGGGGCGGTCAATGGCGGCGTGTGGAAAACCGATGACGATGGTCGCACCTGGAATCCGATTTTTGATTCGGAGCCGACGCAGTCAATTGGTGCGATCGCGGTGGCGCCCTCGGATCCGAAGATCATTTACGTGGCGTCGGGCGAGGGGCTGCATCGACCGGATCTGTCGGTGGGCAACGGCGTCTACCGTTCGAACGACAGCGGTCAGACTTGGATGCATCTGGCGCTCGATGATTCGCAGCAGATTCCAAGCATCGCGGTCGATCCGCGCGATCCCAACCGCGTCTATGCAGCGGTACTGGGCCACCCGTATGGTCCGAGCACGCAGCGTGGCCTGTACCGAACCCTGGACGGCGGCGCCACGTGGGCGAAGGTACTGGATCAAAGCGAGAATACCGGCGCCTCATTCGTCCGGATCGATCCCTTCGATGCGCAAACGCTGTATGCGGGATTCTGGAATGCGCGCTCGGGGCCGTGGGAGGACAAGACCATGTTCAACGGCCCGCACGGCGGGCTGTTTAAGTCGACCGACGGGGGTGATCACTGGCGGCCGCTCACAGAAGGGTTACCACAGGGCTTATCGCAACTCGACGTCGCGGTGGCGCCGAGCGAGCGTGGTCGATTGTACGCAACTGTGGCAACCAGCTCGAATCCGGCGGCGCAAGGCGGCGCCGCCCCCAGCACCGGCGTTTACCGTTCGGATGACGGCGGCGAGCACTGGCACGTCGCCACCACCGATCCGCGGCCGGGACTGCGCATCGGCGGCGGTGATTTATCCATTCTCGCGGTTGATCCCAAGAATGCGGACGTGGTGTACAGCGCGTCGATCGTGACCATGAAATCCACCGACGGCGGCTCGCACTGGGTCTCCTTTAAAGGTGGTCCCGGCGGCGATGACTATCAAGCCATATGGATCAGCCCAGATGATTCGCAACACATTGCGCTGGTCGGCGATCAGGGCAGTCTGATCACGGTTAATGGCGGCAGGACCTGGAGCACTTGGTACAACCAGCCGACCGCGCAGTTGTATCACGTCAGTGTCACGCCGACCTATCCGTATCGGCTGTGCTCGGGGCAACAGGAGAGCGGTTCGGTGTGCATTTCGAATCGCGGCAATGATGGCATCGTCACTTTTCGCGAGTGGCACCCGGTGGGCGTGATCGAGTATGGCTATGTGGCACCGGATCCGCTCGATCCGGACGTGATTTTTGGCGCAGGGCGCAATGTAGTCACGAAAACGCACCTGTCGACCGGTCAGGTGCAAAACATATCGCCGATTCCGGTGCCATCGCCTGATGTGCGCACCGATCGCACCGAGCCGATTCTGTTCTCGCCGCAGGATCCGCACCGGATGTACTACGCGGCTAACCGGCTGTACGCGACCAGAGACGGCGGCGCGACTTGGCAAACGATCAGCGAGGACTTGACGCGACCGAGCGGCGGCTCACCGTCCTCGGTCGGGGATATGCATGCGGATAAGGCCGAACTGCAGCGCGGCGTGATCTACGCGGTCTCTGCGTCGCCCCTGACCAAGGGGCTGCTGTGGGCGGGAACCGATGATGGCCTCATTTGGGTAACCCACAATGAGGGCGCTGCCTGGGACAACGTCACGCCGCGCGAACTCGGGCCTTGGAGCAAGGTGACACAGATCGATGCCTCGCACTTCGACGCGAATGTCGCTTACGCATCGGTCAGCCGGTTTCGCTTGGACGATCTGAAGCCTTATGTTTATCGCACACGCGACGGCGGCAAGAGCTGGCAGTCGATTACCGCCGGGCTACCGAAGGATGCGCCCGTCAATGCCGTGCGCGAAGATCCCGTGCGGCGCGGACTGCTGTTCGCCGCCACCGAGCGGGAGGTCTGGATGTCTTTCGATGACGGCGATCACTGGCGCTCGCTGCAGCTCAATTTGCCGCACACCTCGATGCGCGATCTCATCGTTCACAATCAGGATTTAATACTCGCCACACACGGTCGCTCGTTCTGGGTGCTCGATGACATCGGACCGCTACGCGCGGATCTGCGCGCCACAACTGGGGTGTCTCTGCTGGCGCCGTCGCCGGCAATACGGGCGCGGCGCAGTACCGGCACCGACACACCGATTCCGCCGGATGAGCCATCAGGGCGCAATCCGCCGGATGGCGCTGTCATCGATTACTATCTGCCGCAGACGCCCAAGGACTCGGTTGCGATCGAGATACTGGATGCGAATGGGGCGGTGTTGCGGCGCGTGTCGAGCACCGACACGGCCGGGGTTACCGAGGCCGAGCGCGAGAAGGAATTAATCCCGGAGTATTGGATTCGCCAGTTCAAGGCGCTTGCGACGACGGCCGGAATGCATCGCTTTGTCTGGGACCTGCGCTGCACGACGCCGCGCGCAGTACGGCGCGGCTTTCCGATTTCGGCGGTCCCCTATGATACGCCGCAAGAGCCCTTGGGTCCCACGGTGGTTCCGGGGATGTATCGCGTGCGACTCGAGATAGGCAAGCATCACTGGGAGCAGCCACTATCCGTGGCTGCGGATCCGCGCGTGAACATCGGACAGCAGGATTACGCGGCTCAGTTTGCTCTTGGAAAAGGCTTGGCTGAGGCGCTCGATGCCAGCTCGGCGAAGGCGCGGGAGATCAAATCGCTGCGTGCGCAGATCAAGACGCTGAATGCCGCGCAGCTTCGAACCTCAGCGAAGGAACTCGATGAGCATTTCGACTCGCTTATGGAACACGGCGTCAGTGCGACTGCGTCGCGTGGACTGGAACGCGTCAACGGTGAGATCCAGAGTTTGTACGGCCAAGTGCTCGAGGCGGATGCCGCGCCCACTCGCGCGCAGCAGACAGCCGCCGACTCGTTGCTGGAAGAGTGGCAGTCACTCTCCTCCGCGGCCGCGAATATTTCGCAGGTCGATCTGGCGCCGCTCAACGAGTCATTGAAGCGCGCCAAATTACCGATGCTGCGGAGTGATGCGGCGGCACCGGAAGAGGGCCAATCGACCGATGAGGAATAGGCAGGCTCCGAGGTTACTTCTGATTTGCGGCCTTCCACAGTGCGAGCTGCGCCTGCAGCTTCTGGTGCAGGGAGGTGTACAGCGCGTGTTCCTGAGTCGTGGGCTGCGTATCGGCGTCCTCAAGCGAGCCCGCGAATCCGGCGAGCTGCTCATTGAGCATGCCCGGAAACGCGAGATTCGCTTCTGAGCCGTTCATGTTCACCTGCATCAGGGCTTCCTCGATGCGCGCGAGCTTGGCGTCGAGGCCGGCGCCGGCACGGCCTCCTGCCAGCGTTTTGCGCTTCGCGCGGATGTCATTGACGGCGCGGTGCAAGATGTCGATGTCGTGATAGGTCGCGAGCGCAAGATCGGTCTTAGCCGCAATCGCTGCATCGCTGTTGGGCGCGCGAGGATCGGCGATCACCACGAGCGCCGCGGCGCGGGTTTGATCGCCCAATTTCAGGCGTAGCTGATATTGACCGGGCGGGATGAGAGGTCCGCGAGGAGCTTCGCCCTGATAGAACGCGCCGGGAATCTGCACCGGATCGTCATAGCGCAGATCCCAGATCAGGCGGTTCATGCCAGCCTTTGCTGGAATCAGATCGCTCACGATGATTTGATCCGGCCACTCGGGTGGTTGAATCTCCTTGTTGGTTTTGGTGCTGGAGAGGTGTCGGATCAGCTCGCCTTTGGCATTGACGATGTCCATGGTGAGTTCCGTCGTGGCATCGGCAGGCAGCACGTAGTCGATGATGGCGCCTGCGGGCGGATTCGCACCCACCGGGCGGCGAGAATTCACCTGGTCCGGATAGTGCAAACGCAGCGCAGTCTCCGGCGAGTAGAGTGTGAGGTCCTCGTTGCCCTTGGCCTGGCGCAGCGGCGTCACGTCATCGAGGATCCAGAAGCCACGCCCATGCGTGGCGGCGATGAGATCAGCGCCGTGCATGGTGAGATCATGGATTGGTGTCACCGGCAGCCCGTGTTGCAGCGGCGACCAATGCGCACCGTCGTCGAAGGATACGAATGCGCCCAGCTCGGTGCCGGCGTAGAGCAGGCCGCGGCGCACCGGATCCTCGCGCACCACGTGCACGACGGCGCGCGCGGGCAAGCCGGCGGCGATCGGGGCCCAGCTCTTGCCCTTGTCCGAAGTCTTCCAGGCGTACGGGGCGATATCATCGAGCCGGTGGCGGTCCACGGCGATGTAGGCCACGCCCGGATCGAAGTGCGAAGGTTCGGTCATGCTGACCGTGCTCCATGCGGGCATCGCGGCCGGTGTGATGTTGTGCCAATGCGCGCCGTCATCGTCGGTCATCTGTACCAGGCCGTCGTCGGTGCCCAGCCACAGATCGCCCTTGCGCAGCGGCGATTCGGCGAGCGCAAAAATCGTGTCGTAGTACTCGACGCTGGTGATGTCCTTGGTCAGCGGCCCGCCCGAAGCGGTCTGCTTGGTTTTGTCGTTGCGAGTGAGATCCGGACTGATGATTTTCCAGCTCATCCCGCGATCAGTGGATTTCCAGAGCACCTCCGAGGCCGCGTAGATCGCTTCCGGGTCGTGCAATGAGATCATGAGCGGCGAGGTCCAATTGAAGCGGTGCTCGAGCTCGCTCGCGGGATGGCCTGAATTGTCGATCGGGTCCGGACTGATGTTTTGAGACTGCTGTGTATGAACATCGAAGCGCGCATATTGATTCTCCGCGTCGCTGTAAATGATGTTGGGATTGCGCGGATCGGGGACCACGAAACCTGACTCACCGCCACCGGCCGGGTACCAGTCGCGCGGCCCGATCACGCCCTCATCGCTATAACTGGCGACGGCAAGGTTGGAGTTGTCTTGCTGCGCGCCGTAAACATAATAGGGAAATCGACCATCGGTGGCGACGTGATAAAACTGGGCGGTGGGCTGGTTGTCCTGGGTTGACCAGGTGTTGCCGCCGTCGAGCGAGATGCTGGCGCCGCCATCGTTGGCATTGATCAAACTTTTGGAATTATTGGGATCGATCCACAGTGCATGATGATCGCCGTGGGTGGCGGAGACGAGATTGAAGGTCTTGCCGCCATCGGTCGAGCGCAGCATGCCGGTGTTCAAGGCATAGACCGTATCGATGGAGCCAGGGTCGGCATAAATCTTGGAGAAGTACCAGGCGCGTTGGCGAATGCGTCCGTCATCACTCACCCGACGCCACTGCGTTCCGCCATCGTCCGAGCGGTACAGTCCGCCTTCCTTCGCTTCGATCATGGCGTAAATGCGGTTCGAGTCAACCGCAGAAATCGCGATGTCGATGCGTCCCAGAATTCCCTCGGGCAGTCCGTGTCCGGAGAGCTGCGCCCAGGTGACACCGCCATCCATCGAACGATACAGGCCGCTGCCGGGTCCGCCGCTGGAGAAATTCCAGGGCTGGCGGCGCACCTGCCAGAGCGCGGCGTAAACGATGTTCGAGTTGTGCGGGTCGACGGCGAGATCAATGGCGCCGGTCAGCTCATTTTTGTAGAGCACGCGATTCCAGGTCTTACCGCCGTCGGTGCTGCGAAAAACCCCGCGCTGCGTGTTGGGGCCGAAGGCATGCCCCACGGCAGCCACCAAGACGATGTTAGGATCAGCCGGATCGACGATGATGGCACCGATTTGCCGGGTATCGGCCAAACCTATCTCGGCCCAGGTTTTGCCGGCGTCGGTGGATCTAAACATGCCGGCGCCCCAGGTCACGTTGCCGCGCATGTTCGCCTCGCCTGTGCCGACATAGATGATGTCGGGATTGCTTCGAGCCACCGCAATGGCACCGATGGAGGAGACCTTCTGGGCATCGAAGATCGGCTTCCACGTAGCACCGGCGTCGATGCTCTTCCAGACGCCGCCCGCAGCCGCTCCAAAATAGAACACGTTGGGTGATCCCGGCACGCCAGCCACGGCGACCGCGCGACCGCCGCGAAAGGGGCCGATTTCGCGCCAATGCAGAGCGCTGTAGGCGCTTTCGGGCGGTGCTGCGCTTGGATCTACGTCCGCGGCCCAGAGGATAGTGGTTAGGCACGCCAGTGCGAGGCTGGGCGGCAAGGCCTTAAGAATCTTCATGATCACGCAAATCTCCCCCGAATTGATTGCCTTGCTGGCTTAGAAATCGTAGGCGGCACCGGCATAGAAGCTTCGATCGTTTGCGGGCTCGAGCATGCCGCCGAACAGAAATACCCGCGAATAATAGTGACGGTTGGCGAGATTCGACACGCCGCCGAGGATCCTGAAATGTCCGGCGATGGTGTAGTCGCCAGAGAGATCCGCGACAGTGTAGGTCGGGATGTGAGCAGGGGTTGAGCCGATGGGTTGATCGCTGTCCTGAAAATATTGAGATCCAACCGTGTTTACCACCAGGCTCACCTTGTAGTGAGCGTCCTCGCGAGCCGTGATTCCCGCTTTGAACACTCCGTGAGGTGCGTAGGCTGGAATTTTCCCTGTTTGGCCAGGGACAATACTGCTGGTGAAGCGGGCGTCCAGCAGGCTGGCATTGGCGAACGCGTCGAGGTGTAGATTCGACGCGATTGTCGGGAAAAGGCGAAACAAATCATAGTGACCTTCCAGTTCGGCCCCACGGCTGCGGGTATTCCCCGTGTTGACATCGATGGTCGCGGTTTGTGTGAGGCGTTGAGACTCAATGCGGTCTTTGACATTGACCTGAAACACACTCACGTCGTAGTAAAGCCCCAGGCTTGGCCACCCGTGTACACCCACTTCGTAAGTCAAGTATTTGGTGGGATCCGGATTATTCGTCGTAGAAAAATTACTAAAGGGACTCGCGATATCGAGATAGCGCAGGGGACGGAAGCCTTGGGAGACATTCAGGTAAGTCTCGTTGCCGTGACCGAAATCATTGCCGATACCGAGGCCGAATAACGGAATGTTCTTGGTGTAGGTCGCGTTGACGAGCGACGGATGCGGAGCGAGGGACTCCTGCGAGTTCAGTTCTTCATGGTCGAGCCTGGCTGAAGTCACCAAATGAAAGTATTTGAAGCGGAACACATTTTCCGCGAACAGCGCGCCGTACGTGGTCTTACGCCGATCGTCGTAGAAAGGGATCCCTGACTCATCGTCCTTGCCGACCACTGGGTTCGTGGTGAGCCACTCGTTGTACGGACTGCGAGACGTATACAGCGTATAGCCGACAGTCAAAGCATCGCCGGCGCCCCAGCGATGCAGCCAGCGTCCATCCAGTCCGGTGTAGTTGAAGCGCTGACCGCTGAGTGTGCCGCCGGTGCCGACGCCGGCGGCGTACGTGTCCGAGCGGGTCCACAGATCCTGGTAGCCCGACCAGACCTTTTGTGTAATGGAGTCGTTGTCGCTGAATCTATTCTCGTAGGTGAGCACAGTGGTGTAGCGGTCCGCCCAGAGGTGATCGTCGGGCGTCGTGGTCTGGTTGCGATTGGCGAGGAACTGCGCGCCGCTCATCAGTCCCGCGAGACCGCTGTCGAGCGAATAGGCGTGAAAGTCGAGGCTCAGCCTTTGCGAATCGAAGGCATATCCTAAATGCAGATCGCCGGCGTTCAAGTGATAACCGCCGTTTTGCCGTTGCCCGTCGGATTGCCGGCGCGAGTAATCAGCGAGATAATTCCAACTGCCGCTCGTGCCGGAAATCTTATTGAAGCTCGAGAAAAGCGAATTACTGCCGCCGACCTGTTCGGTCGTGCCGGCCAGTTCGCGCGTTGAGGGCGGCTGCGAGATGAAATTGATGACCGGTTGCGGTTCCGGGCCATACAGCAAACCTGACCCCGCACGGATCATCTGCACCGAGCTGATGTTTTGCGGCACCGGAATGTAGTAGATCGTGGGAAAGCCGATCCAATCCATCTCCAGCGGCATGCCGTCCTGCATCAGTAGGACGAACTCGCTCTCCTGCGGATTACCGAGGCCGCGATAACTTAAGTTGAGCTGCGTGGGGTTTTGCTGCTCGGCGATGACGATGCCAGGCAGCCGGTCGAACAGCTCGCGTTGATTGTTATCGATGATCGTCGGCACGTCGTTGAGCTGCACGACACTGGTTTTCTTGGTGACCGTAATCGTCGGGCCGTCTACTTCGGGAAGCGAGTGAGCGAAGCGGGTGCGCCGATTGAAACGCCAGCGCTTACCTTCGACGTAAATGGAATCGAGCTGATCTTCCTTAGCGGTACCCTTGACCTTCCCATCAACCGACGCTGGTTTTGCGGCAGGGGTGGAGTCGTCGGAGGTGACAGGGGTCGGCGTCTGCGCCACTGCCATTGAACATGCCGCCAGCATCAAGCCAAACAGACGCGTGAAGGTTTTGGTGCCGGCATGGTTGCAGGCGCGCACGTCTGGTCGAACGTCCGTCATTAAGGCTCCCTGTTCATGCGACTAGTCCCGGGGTCGATAGGATACTTGGTATTGAGCAGAATGACTCCGCATGTCTCGCTGCATTGACGCAAATGGAACCTAGCGTGGAGGTAGATTTCCAGCAAATTTCACGATATCACCGGCATCGATCACCTCTATTGTTTTGAGCAGTATTCCATCCGCGCAGCGCGTTGATTGAAATTGTCGCTTGCACGGCGCAGCAGCGAGGGAGCTCTATCAAAAGTGAATGCTACAGCACTTGTGTTGAGATGATTGTGTGCGTCGCGGGTATGTGGTTTCGACAGGTTGATCCCCGCGCCCGAAAAATTGGCTTTGCGTCCCAAGGCTCGGTGAGTATGAACAGGTTTCCCTACAGCTCAATTCCAGGTCGCCGTTTCAACTATTTGAATACTGAGACTTCGATGCCTGCTCGCGCAAGAATCGCTACCGCGCGCAACAGCATCGCGAAGTCTATTTTCGACCTCAGAGGCGGCGTTTTAATTGAGCTTCTCGAACGCGGCAACCTCTCCAGTCTTGAGCTCGCGCCATCGAGCCAAGCCTAAGGCTGCCTCGCTCTTCAGTTCGGCGAACATGGCCTCGTTCTGCGCGGTCGGCGCCGCATCGCCGGAACCCACGAGCGACCCCAGCGCCGCCAGCATGTTGTTTAGACGTACCGGATAGTTCAGCGCGTCCTCCGAGGCGTGCGAGCGCGGCTGTATCAAGATCTCCTCAACCTCGGTCAGCTTGCGGTCGAGGGCATCGCCGGTGGCCGCGGCCTTGGCCGCTTGCGGTCCAGCGGCTGCCTTCTTTGCCGCCATGATCTTGACGCGGGTGGCGCGGATGTCGAGTACGGTGTCATGCACCTCGGTCAGCAGGGCGTTGATCGCACTATGCAGAGCGAACTGCTTGGCCAGTTCGTCAGGAGTCGCCGAGCCACGCGGATCCTGTACGATCTCGAGCGGCTGAGTCTGGCTCGTACCATCGACAGTCAGCTTCACCTGGTAGTGGCCCGGCAGCACCTTGGGACCTGCCACGCTGCCCCCCCACAAGGGCGCGTTCTTGATGGCGCGCGCCTTGTCTGTGCGCAAGTCCCAAGCGAAAGTGTTGAAGCCAGCGAAATGCGGCGGCTTGAGTGGTTTGGAGGCACGTTCCTCCTCTTCGTCCTCTTGCGGCTCAGACTTGGCCTCGTCTTCACCGGGACTCTTGGCGTCTTCGGATTCTGGGAAGTGACGGATCAGCTTGCCACTCGCATCGAGAATATCGAGGCTGATGCGCTGATCGAGCGGATCAGCCTTGTCCTTATCTTTATCCTTGTCCTTCTTGTCGGAATCTTTGTCGGCATCCTTAGGAGGTCGCGGTTTGCCGATCTGCGACGACAAGGTGTAGCTGATCACCGCGCCGGCCGGCGGGTTGGAGGCGCCGAAATAGCGCAGTTGCCCGCGGCCGCCGGAGACCGTGTGATTGGCGACGGCCGGCTTGAACAGGTGTGCCGCCTCGGTCGGAATCGTGGGTGCCCACTGCCGCACGGGTGATAGATCGTCGATCATCCAGAAGGCGCGGCCGTGTGTGGCGGCGGCCAGGGCATCGCCGTGCACGACAAGGTCATGCACGGGCACCACAGGTAGGTTCAATTGCAGGCTCTGCCAGTGAGCGCCGTTGTCATATGACATCATGATGCCGCTCTCCGTGCCGGCATAAAGCAGACCCGACCGGGCCGGATCACGCCTGATGACGTGCAGATACGCGTCCGCGGCCAGCCCTTCGGTTATCGGCGTCCAGGTCTTGCCATAGTCCTCGGTGCGGAATGCATAAGGCTTGAAATCATCGAGCCGATGACGGTCGGCGGCAATATAGGCGACAGCGGGATTGTCGGGATCGGGCTCGATCATTTGCACGGTGGCGAAATCGGGCATGCTCTTGGGCGTCACATTGGTCCAGTGGGCTCCGCCATCCTTGGTCAGATGCACCAGCCCGTCGTCGCTACCCACCCAGATCAAGTCCTTAGTCTTAGGCGATTCGGCGATGGCGAAGATGGTGTCATAAGTCTCGACGCTGGTATTGTCCTTGGTCAGCGGTCCGCCCGAAGAGCGCTGCTTGGATTTATCGTTGCGGGTGAGGTCGGGTGAGATCACCGACCAGCTGCGGCCCTGGTCGAGCGAGCGGAACAGCACCTGTGCTGCGAAGTAGAGAGCGTGGGGCTCGAATTTCGAGATCATTATCGGCGCCGTCCATTGGAATCGATACTTCAGATTCTCCGCAGCCCAGCCCATGGTATTGCGCGGCCACGGTGTGATCTGGATGTTTTGACCGGTGCGCCGGTCGTGGCGGGTCAGCTCGGCGTCGTAGCCGCCGCCATACACGATATTGGCATCGGTGGGGTCGGGAATGATGAAGCCGCTCTCGCCGCCGCCGACCGGGTTCCAATCCTCGATGCCGACTCCGCCTGCGCGCCCGGCTGTCGCGATCGAAATACTGGAATTGTCCTGCTGGTCGCCATAGAGGCGGAACGGAGACTCGTTGTCGGCGGCGATGTGATAAAACTGGGCGGTCGGCTGGTTCATCTCCGAGGTCCAAGTCTCGCCGCCATCGACAGAGATATTGGCGCCGCCGTCATTGCCTTCGATCATGCGCTTAGGATTGGTCGGGTCGATCCACAATTCGTGATTGTCACCATGCTGGGTCTTCAGCGTCTTGAAACTCTTGCCGCCATCGATCGAACGGTACAGTGAGGTGTTGAGTACATAGACGGTATTCGCATCCTTGGGATCGGCGAAGACCGTATTGAAATACCAGGCCCGCTGTTTGATGCTGTTCTTGTCGCTGACGAGCGCCCAGGTCTCGCCGCCGTCATTCGTGCGAAACAGGCCGCCTTTCTTGGCTTCGATCATCGCATAGACCACTTTAGAGTCAGAAGTCGGCGCGACATTGATGCGGCCAAGAATGCCGTCCGGCAATCCGCCGCCGCTCAAACGCCGCCAATGCTCGCCGCCGTCGAAGGACTTGTAGAGGCCGCTGCCCGGTCCGCCGCTCTCCATGATCCAAGGCTTGCGATACGCCTGCCACATGCCGGCATAAAGGATCTTAGGGTTATTTGGATCGAAGGCGACGTCCGAAGCGCCGGTCTTGGCGTCGACATAAAGCACCTTCTTCCAATTGGCGCCGCCGTCGGTTGAGCGGAATACGCCGCGCTCCTGGTTGTCGCCGAAAGTATGCCCGAGCGCCGCCACGAGAACGATGTTGGAGTCGGAGGGATCGACGATGATGCGGCCAATCACCTGGCTGTCGCGCAGCCCGGAGAAACGCCAGGTTTTTCCAGCATCAGTCGATTTATAAAGTCCGTTGCCGGTGGCGACGTTGCCGCGAATGTTGATCTCGCCAGTGCCTGCATAGACGATTTTGGGATCAGACGGCGCCACGGCGACGGCACCGACTGCGGGTGCAGCCTCGGGGAAATCGTCCCATAACGGCTTCCAGCTGGTGCCTGCATCGATGGTCTTCCACAATCCGCCGGTGGCGGCACCGAAGTAATAAGTGTTGGGCTCGCTGATAATGCCCGCAACGCCCGTGGCACGACCGCCGCGGAAGGGACCGACTAGTCGATAGTTGAGTCCGTCGAGCGGCGATTTCGGACTTAAGTCGGTGGACTTGACGGGAGTTGTGGATGGATCCGCCGCAACTGAAACAGTAGCCGAGAGCAGGGCAAGGATGATGACCCAGAGGCGTGATGCAGACATTTCGATCTCCCGTTTATCGCCGGTCAGGCTAGCGTCTGCTCTCCAGACTGTCTAGCAGGGCACCCCTTACCCAAGTGAGATAATGTCTGTCGCTTTCCGCGAGGGCTGGCCAAGTCCTCCGGGGAACGCGTTATCACATGGTAACGACGAAGTCCACGCGGCGGGCGAGTGCGGCCGAAATGACGACGACGGGAAGAACTAAGCTTTCAGGTAAACGTCGCTTTGCGATTGATAGCACACTTGAGCACTTTGGTTGTAATCGACAAAGCGTCACGAGTTCCTCGGATAACGTTCATTCGTATTGGAAGGCTTCCTATCGATTAGCGCGGGTTGGCAACCACCACGCTATTACACTGCCCAATGGGGTCGAGCTGAAGTGGCACGATTAACTCACGGCAGCTCCGATGCCAGATAGCACTCAATATGTCTGCACATTGTGGCAGGCACAATGCCGAGGGTGCGGATTTTTCTCTCACGCAAAAATCAACGACTTAGTGTTCGCCGCCTCGCCCTCAGCGATGCGCTCTCGTCCGCTTCGAGTTGGCGCGCAAAAATGCGCAGAAGGCCTTCTCGTCCATCGTGCCGGCAGCGAGATCAAGGATGGACTGCGCCGCCGCTTCCTCGCTCGCCGTGAATCGGTAGCCATTAAGTTCGAGAAAGAGTATGCCGACAACAAAACCGGTACGCTTATTGCCATCGACAAAAGGGTGATTCTGCACAATTCCGGCTGTGTACTTCACCGCAAGCTCGAGAACATCGGCGCTCTCGTAGGCGAAATGGTTCTTCGGCCGGCCAAGCGCGGAGTGGAGTAGCGCTTCGTCACGCAAACCCGCCGCGCCTCCGTGTTCGACTAACTGTCGATCGTGGATCGCGAGCACGAGCTCGGCTTCGATCCAGATCGGCTTGCTCATTTCGATAGAACGTTGAGCGTGTTCCGATAGCGCGACATAATGTCCTCGGCCTTCTTCATCTTCTTTTGGAAAGCCGGATCGAAGGGCGTGAGGCGGTAAGTATTATTGGGACCCTCGATAAGGAAGATTTCTTCCCCTTCCTTGGTATGGAGGCGATTGACCACCTCTTTGGGAAGCACGAGCCCCAGGGAATTCCCAACTTTACGCACTTTGAGCGCCACCATACCGCACCTCGTAACCCGATCTGCGCCGACCGAAGCTCGTCGGCGGAACAATTATAACTAACATGTTACCACAATCGTAATAACGGGTATTCACGACCTTGGTGGTCACAATGCCGGCCTCATTCCGCCGCAGCTCCTTTCTCGCGGTTGTTGCAGACGGCCTGAACTTCCCGCAATGCTGCACAACTTGGCGGATGTGGTATAGTATGTGGATAACTATCCACATTATCATCCACATTATCATCCACATTATGATACACATATGAAGACAATTCAAATGACAATAGATGAGCGGTTGCTGACGCTTGTGGACAAGATGAGTCGGGCGCGCAAGACCACCCGCTCTGCGTTCATTCGAGACGCGCTCGAGGCAAAAATTGAGCGCGAGCGAATCCAAGAAAAAGAACTCCGTCATGCCGATGGCTACGTACAAAAGCCTGTCTTGGCCGGCGAATTCGAAGTTTGGCTCAATGAGCAGGACTGGGGAGCATCATGAATCGAGGGGATGTCTGCTGGTATACCTTCAAGGCACCTGACAAGAAACGCCCGGTGTTGATTCTCACCCGCGAATCCGCTATCTCGGTACTGAATTCGGTGACTATTGCACCCATCACGTCAACGATCCGTAGGATTCCCACCGAACTCCTCTTGACTGAGCGGGATGGCGTCCCTCACACCTGCGCAGCTAACTTCGACAATCTGCAGACTGTACCCAAGAGAAACATCGGCGATCGCATCACGCGCTTGACGTCACGCAGAATGAAAGAAGCAGCGGCAGCCGTTTCGTTCGCGCTCGGGTTGGATGAATGAGCGCCGCCCCGCGCGCAACGCGGCATCTTCAAGCCGACGCAGATGAAATACCTGTTGTCGATCAAGACTGACTAATGGAATTCCGTTGTCGAAGATTCATCATGCCGCGTTCGATGCTCATTTGATCGGCATTGACCCGGATTACCGTTTGCATGTGTCGCCGCAGTTATTGGATCAGAGCGATGGGCCAATGCTCGAGGGTTTGAAGAAGCTGCAGGGGGTCAGTGTGCATCTGCCGAACCGCACGAAGGATTATCCGGATCGCGATCGGCTGTCCCTGCGCTTTGAGCGGTTTAGTGCGGCGTATTGATAGCGGAGCGCAGCGGACGAACCGCTCGAGCAGACGAAGCATGAAATCTGAATTCGTGGCGACAATAAAGATTCGCAGCATCAATCCGTATGTCCTCGTCAGTGCGGCCCGCGCCAGCACCATCAAGTCTGGCTGGCGCAAGCCCATGCCGGTCCTGGTACGCGTCAATGGCAGACCTGACCACCCATGGCGCACCAACATGATGCCGGTTGGTAGTGGAGGCTTCTATCTATACCTGCATGGTGACATTCGCAGAGTCTCCCAAGCTTCCGTCGGGGATCGCGTCCGAATTGAGATCAAATTTGACGCGAGCTACAGAAACGGACCTCAGCATTCGATGCCGATATGGTTCCGACGAGGGCTCATGGCGAACGCCCGAGCCAAAAAGAATTGGCTGGCACTCACTCCGAGTCGCAAGAAAGAGGTTCTGCGCTACTTCTCGCGTCTTAAGTCTCCAGCCGCGCGGGACCGGAACCTCGCTGGGGCGCTGCATGTTCTCTCGGGCGCGGCAGGCCGATTCATGGGTAGAGCATGGGCTGACGGTTCGTAGCTTATGCTCCGTGGCAAGGGAACAAGGACGCGGATGATGATTGCGAAAGGGTGAGCAGCATAGTGTACGCCAGAACACGAAGGTTCTCTCTGGTCTGCAAGCGAGCATGTCGGCGGGGCAATGGAATCGACCGCTTCGGGACACACCCGATGTAGGTGTATTATCGCATTGTCGTTGCTGTGTTCATCAGTGATATCCCTTGGCAACTGGGAGCGGCATGCCGATGTCACACCTGCTTCGGATCCTTCTGGTCGCGCTTCTCTGGTTCTCGACATTGGCAGACGCGCAGGAACGACAAGCGGACGGCCGCGCAAAGAATCCGGGATTGCCGGGATGGTGCGAAACACCCGTTGCCGATCGCAAAGCGGAGCTGGGCTGCTACACAACGGCGATCACGGAACTTGGCGTCCTGCCCCGCGCTTCGCTGTACTGGCACCTCGACACATTTCGAGATCGGGCTTCAGCGGACGCGAACCGCACTGCCCGCGGCACGGTTGTGGACGGCCACGGTAAGCACTGGCTGTTCACTATTGCGGAACAAACGTGGCGGCCGCGCGGGGGCGATCGGGCAGCGATCATCGGACCGCTCGGCGTCGACCCGGGTGCCGCCTACACGGCGCGATACCTGGAAACGGTAATCAACTCGGGCTTCCAGGATGGAAAGAAGGGGCATCGGCATCCCGGCCCGGAAGCATGGTTCATAGTTTCCGGCGGGCAGTGCCTGGAAACGCCCAACGGCGTGATGATTGGTCAGGCCGGGCAGAGCATGTTGGCGCCCGAAGGCTGGCCGATGGCGATATCGAGCCTTGGTACCGACACGCGACGTACAGTCGTACTGGTGCTGCATCGGAGCAATGAGCCCTATGTCATGCCCGTGGACTCCAGCCCCGAAGCGCCACATGTGCACTGGATACCCAAAGGCCTCTGCCCCAAGTGATTCCGTGGATGAGGCACGTAACTTCACGTGCGCGGTATGCGATGGTGCCTAACGGCATTCCGTTGTCAAAATTTCATCATGCGGCGTTAATCTGGCCGTAGATTTTAAGCGCTGTCGCATGTTAAGCGGCGAGTTCGATGGCTCCGATCGACACTACTACTCCAGGTAAAGCGGCGCGCTGCCTCTGACTCGACGGTGCCGCATCTCGGCGAACGCCAGCATTGGCCGTCCGATTTTTGAGGCACGCGGCTTCTCTGTGTACATAGTACGCTTTTATGTATACTGTGTACGCATGACAAAGGATCGTATTTTTTCCGCCGCCAAGGGCGTTGTCGACCGAGAAGGAATTGCGAATCTCACGATTCGCAAGGTCGCCGCACGAGCCGGCGTCTCGCCGATGGCTCTGTACCGGCACTTCGCGGACAAAGACGCTCTCCTGAGCGCGCTGGTCGAGGACGGCCTCGCCGCGTGGGAGACGGTGGTGCGCTCGCTTAAGTCGCAGGATCCAATGGAGTGGCTGGACAAATTGGGCGAGGCGTTCATGGAGTTCGCTCTCAAACAGCCGCACCGATTCGACGCGGCTTTCTTTCTACCGGCACCCGATGCGCGACAGTATCCCGGCGACTTCGCCGCCGGCCGCTCGCCCGTCATTGCGATGGTCATGGTACGGATCGACCAAGCGCGGGCAGCTGGGCGTGTGGGGGACAAGCCGGCACTGGAATTCGTGTTGTCGCTGTCGGCCCTGGCTCAGGGCATGGTCTCGATGTTGCGCGCGAACCGCTTCTCGGACGAAAAGCAGTTCAAGCAGCTGTTTCGCACCGTCCTTCGCCACTGCATCGAGTCGTTTTCTTCAGTCCCTTCGCGGAGAGCCCCATGATCAATGCTCAAAAAACTCAGCGTTGGATGAGTGTCGTGCCTTGCCTGCTCGTCGGCCTGACCATTGGCCTGTCGTTCAACGCAAAATCCCTCGCACGCGAGGGACTCACACCCGCTTCGCAAGATCTTGCCATTGTGGGGGCCAGGTTGTACTCATCGCCCGACGCCGCCCCGGTTGAGGACAGCGTTGTTGTGGTGAAAGATGGCCGGATTGTCAGCGCGGGATCGCGTGCGAAAACACCCGTTCCACCCGGCGTTCGCGTACTCGATGCACGCGGTGCCGTGCTGACCGCCGGGTTCTGGAACAACCATATTCACCTCATGACCCCGGACGTGCTCGGCGCTGCCACCGCTAAGGCCGCGACTATCGAGGCCACCCTGCAGGCGATGCTGACGCGCTGGGGGTTCACTACGGTCTTTGATCTCGCGTCCCCCACGGACAACACGCTGGCGCTACGACAGCGGATCGATTCAGGTGAGATCTTAGGTCCTAAGATCCTCACCGTCGGCGACCCGTTCTTCCCCAAGGACGGGACGCCTATTTATGTGCGAGATTTCCTCAAATCACAAGGCTGGCCGAGTGAAGAGGTTGCAACGCCGGCAGAGGCCGCCTCGCGCGCCGCGCGGCAACTCAAGCGTGGCACCGACGGCGTGAAGGTCTTCGCCGGCGCCATCGTCGGAGGAAAAATAGGTGTTTTGCCAATGCGGGTCGACATTGCAAGGGCCGTCGTTGCGGAGGCGCACAAACGTGGCAAACCGGCTTTCGCTCATCCCTCCAACCTGGCCGGATTGAACGTGGCAATCGAATCGGGGGTCAATATCCTCGCTCACACGACAGCCGGGGACGGCGGCGGGACCGACGAGCGATGGTCTCCCGAGCTAATCACCCGACTGCGCAACAAGAACATGGCGCTGATTCCAACGATGACACTTTTTGAAGTGGAGGCGCGCAGAAACGGCGAAAGCTCCAAGGATCTCGCACACGCCATAGCCATGATTACGACCGAGGTTAAAGACTATGCTGCCGCGGGTGGCCAGATTCTGTTCGGTACGGACGTGGGGTACACCGACGCTTTCGACACCACTGATGAATACCGACTGATGTCCGCCGCCCTTGACTGGAGAGCCATATTAAGAGCGCTCACCACGGCGCCGGCCGAGCGGTTTGGGTATGCCAACCACAAAGGACGGGTCACGAATGGCATGGACGCAGATCTCGTCGTGCTGGACGCGGACCCTGCGAAGGATCCTACCGCCTTCGCGCGAGTGCGCGATACGATTCGGGGCGGACGCGTCATTTGGGCTCGGTAGCACGTCGACCCGGCGGATTCCATCACAAGAACGCGGCGCAGTCGGACGGGAAACCGCGCCAGCTCGCGTGAGATAGTCGAGCTTTTTTGGACGGGCACCATGACGCTGAAACACCGTTGCGAGCGCCCGGACAGGAGTCCGGGCTGGACCGCAGCGAAGCATGGACAGCGGAGCGTTGCGGTGTGAATGGCCTGGCCGACGGACCCTCAATTGGCTTTTGCGAGTTGCAGAAGTCCCGCTTTGTCACGCTTGCTGCGTAGCTGGTAATACTGTGACAGCAGCGGGACGTCGACGCGCGCGACGGCATCGTCGACGGCTTTGCGCACACACGCTTCTCCCTCTTTCTTGCCCCAAGTGGCAGCGCTCTCGCAGAGCGTTTCCGCCGCGTGACGAATGCGCAAATACAATATCCTTGCTCCCTTCACCTTGGACACATCAAGATCCGAATACCCTACGGGATACGTCACATACTCCCGGGGTGCGTCGGCGACCGTACGCTGCTCCGCCAACGCCTTCCCACCGATCGCTGTGCAGCCGAGGGCAAAGAGACTCGCGGTCAGCATTAGTTTCGCTAAATTGGATTGAGTTTTGATCGCGTTCTTCATGACTATCTCCCGGGATGTAAGTAAGTGGATAACAAGCACGATTCACAAACTACGGTGATTCAGTTGACTGACTGTGGGCCAGTCGCTGAGCGGACTCTTGGCGGGCAATTGCGGCGATCCGGGCTACGGAACTCGCCATGGCTTCGTCAAGACACGTGATGTAACGCAGACTCGTCGACATATCAGCGCTCGTTGCGACCTTAGCGCAGACGCGGCGGGCGGCAGTGCGTACGCGCTCGTGCGCGGCGCGGACGCCTTCTGAAGTTGAGAGATCGAGGCCGGTCAGTGAAACCTTCATTTTGTCCGCGTCGGTTGGCTGCTGTGCCTGAGCTTCCCCGCCGATTAGGATGCAGCCAAAACCAAAGCAGCTGGCTGCGAAGATGAATTTCGATATTTTCGTTTGAATTTTGATCGCGTTTTTCACGGCTATCTCCTGGTAAGTGATCGTCTAGGCGATTCTCAAGTTATGGAGACGGCCTGCCACCTGCATGATCGTTGGATCAACGGTGGGTGAAAGTTCGCTGAAAGCTCCGTGAATCGCGGGTGCGTGGAGCTGAATTACGATCTAGGTGCGGCGCAGCAAGAGAACTCCCCGTACGAGGTCAGGGAGACGGAGTTCAGCGTCGTTCCTGACCGCGCTAGGTTGCCAAGCCGGGACAGCTGGACCAAGATATCCCGACGAGTGGGCGAGGGGAGATCAAGCGCTCACGCCAATTTAAGAAAAGCAAGGGACTATGCAGCCACCACTCACACCTGGCAATGGAACCGCTCCTCCGCGCTTTCGGATTGATGACCTCGAAGTCGACATCGGCAAAGCCGAGGTGACGCGTGGGCGCGAGAAGATTGCCTTGCCAAAACTGTCGTTCGACCTGTTGTGCGCGCTAATCAACGCGGCGCCTGCAATCGTGACGAACGACGCCTTGTTGCAGCAAGTCTGGCCGGGGTTGCTAGTGAGCCCGGAATCCGTCGCTCAACGGGTGAAACTTCTGCGCAGCGCGATTGGGGATGATTCGCAGCAGCCGCGCTACATTTTGGGCGTTCGGGGACGAGGATACCGTCTGATTCCGGCCGTCGAGCGCTGCGACCCGAACCTACCGACAAACGATGCTACCAATCCGCACATCGGCACGTCGAGCGCGACGATACCTGGCCAGCCGACATCGCAGTCCTATACACCAAAGGGTTCGAATGGCCGTCCGAAGCGGGTAATTATTGCCGCGGCGGCTCTGGTCGCGATTGGCGTTGCTGTTTGGATGGGATGGCACTCTTGGTGGTCGAGTCACAATGCTTCTCAGGCTCACTCAGTCGCGATGGCGGACAAATCGATTGCCGTTCTGCCATTCACCGACATGAGTGAAAAGAAGGATCAGGAGTATTTTGGGGACGGCATGGCAGAGGAAATCATTGATCTCCTAGTGAAGCTTCCCTTTCTTAGAGTCACTAGTCGTACGTCTTCTTTTCAGTTCAAGGGCAAAACGCAAGATCTGCGCAGCATCGGGACGCAGCTTGGAGTGGCTTATGTGCTCGAGGGCAGCGTGCGAAAGGCTGGCGATCGAGTACGGGTGACCGCGCAGCTCATCGACAGCCGCAGTGGCTCGCCCCGCTGGTCGCAGACCTATGACCGGGACTTTAGCGATGTCTTGAAGTTGCAGGATGCTATCGCGCTAAAGGTCGCGCGCGAAGTAGAAGGCGACGTATTCTTCAGTGATTTATTTTCACATAAAACCCTGCGCAGCTCCGCGGCGTATACAGCGTATCTGCAAGGGCTGCACGCAAAGGATCGCTACGACCAGCCGGGCCTGGAGCAGGCAGTAAGCGATTTTCAGCGCGCTCTCGAACTGGACCCAGCGTTCGCAGATGCGGCAGCCGGACTCGCCAACGCTTACCAGAATCTCGGCGCCTTTGGACTCATGCCTGCGGCGGAGGCCTTTGAGAAAAGCCGTTTCGCCGCCGAACTCGCGATCAAACTAGACCCGCACCAAGGAGAGGCGCATGCGGTTCTCAGTAGCATTCATATTACCTACGATTGGGATTGGGCTGCGGCCGAGCGGGAAATCAAGCTCGCAGCAGCCAGTGCGCCCCCGGATTTGCAGGTGGACCCGCTGTTGTCGCTGACCCTGGGGCGATGGGACGATGCTCTGAAGGCTCTAAACGCGGGGCTTGCACGAGATCCAATGGACCCGGACGGTCATTTTTTTCTTGGATTGGTGCAGCTGTGCCGTGGCCGATTACCTGAGGCCGAAGCGGCCCTGAACCGAAACATCGAGCTTAGCCCCACGTACACTTTTGCCCACTACACCCTCGCACTCGTGTCGCTCGCGCGAGGCAGGCCTGAAGCGGCGCTGGTAGAGTTTTTGAAGGAGCCAAGCGAGCCGGCTCGCCTCGGCGGCTCCGCGCTGGCCTATTTTCGTCTCGGGCGTAAGGCGGAGTCGGATGCAGCGCTTGCGCAGTTCACTAAAAGCTACGGCCCTTACGTCCCGTCTGGAGTTGCCGCGGCCCATGCGTATCGCGGTGAATCAGACGAAGCGTTCAAGTGGCTGGATCGCGCGTATGCAGAGAAGGACACACTTCTGCATGGAATCAAGTACAGGACGGAATTCAACAAGCTGCATGACGACCCGCGATACAAGGCGTTTTTGAAGAAGATGAATTTGCCAGAGTAGATGTGACCACGCACAGTCGTAGCCCGGAGCGCCGTGAAGGGTGAAGCGTCATTTGCTTTCTGGAACGCCGTAAAGGGCGGGTCGTTATTTCCTTTCCGGGACGGCGTGAATCCTTCCATGGAGCCTGCGGGAAAAACGTCCCTGTTTTTCACGCCCCGGAAAAGAAATAAGCGCCCCGCTGTGGTGCGCACGATGTGCACCAATCGTTGCGATTGCACCCTATATTCTCGCGTCGCTCCGGGCCGCCTTGCTGCACGAGGCAGCAACGGACTCAAACGTTTGTGCATATCATTCCTCACAGGCCCTCGGCGCAGCTGACGCCCGCGGGCGCGCCGGTGGGGGCGCCCAGGCGGACCGTGTCGGATTCGATCTTGCGGTAGCTGAGGTGTTGTATCTTCGGCGGCGCAGTCGGCGACAGAGTG
>DATHKV010000037.1:0-3047 GCA_035488895.1 Steroidobacteraceae bacterium | reverse complement strand
CGCAATATGCGAAGGGCGATTTCGCCGCGGTTCGCGATGACGACTTTTTCGATCATCGGTCTATTCGATGATGAACAGCGGTTGGCCGAATTCGACCGGCTCGCCGTTCTTCGCCAACATGGCCGTGATCCGGCCTTCCTTGTCCGATTCTATTTGGTTCATCATCTTCATCGCTTCGATGATGCACAGAATCTGGCCGACCTTGATCTCACTGCCGATTTCAACGAAGGGCTTGGCACCCGGAGATGCGGATGCATAGTAGGTGCCCACCATGGGCGAGGTGACGGTGTGCTCGTCATTGCGGGGCGCCCGCTCACCCGCGGAGGTCGCCGCCGTGACGGGCGGGGCGGCCGTGAGCGGCGGGGCGTATGTGAGCGGCGCTTGGGCGGCTACCTGCATGCCGGCGCGCGGGTGGCGGCTGATGCGCACCGACTCCTCGCCCTCCGATATTTCCAGTTCCGAGATACCCGACTCCTCGAGCAACTCGATCAGTTTCTTTACCTTGCGAATATCCATCCGCGAACCCCTTGAGAATTTCGTTATGTGGTTTTGGTCAGGCGCGCGATGGCGGCTTGGAGCGCGAGCTCGTAGCCGATCGGGCCCAATCCATAAATGCAGCCGACCGCAATGTCGGACAAATAAGAGTGATGTCGGAACGCCTCGCGCGCGAATACATTGCTCAAGTGAATCTCGATGAACGGCACACCCACCGAGAGAAAGGCATCGCGCAGGGCGATGCTGGTGTGGGTGAAAGCGCCGGGATTGATGACCACGAAGCCGATGCCGTCATGTTTGGCGCTGTGGATCTTCGAAATCAGTTCGTGTTCGGCATTGCTCTGCGCAGCGATGAGTTCGTGGCCCTGGGCCGTGCACTGTGCCTTGAGCCGGGCCTCGATTTCGGGAAGCGTGGCGCTACCATAGATGGCCGGCTCACGGGTGCCGAGAAGATTCAAGTTCGGGCCATTTAGCAGCAAAATTCGAGCCATCTTGGCATTTATTCCAGCGCAGTTGCGCCCTAAAGGTCCGCGATAATAACCAGAAACGGAGGAGAAAAGGCAAGCTTCGGCGGCGAACGTCGCCTTAAGGGCCTATCCTGGTTTATTTGCCAGGGCACTTAAGGCCTCGGCGATCGCGCGCCGCGCCTCGGGGAGTTGGATGCGGTCCTGATTGAGACTCTGGACCTGCGACAGGATGAAATCGGCCTGTGGCCTATGCAGTTCGCCCACGAACAAGGCCACGACCTCGCCCCGTTGGTCGGTAAAGACAGTGAACGGAAAGGCCGGCGAGCCCATGCCGAATTGGGCGGCGACGTCCAGGGCGTCTTGCTCGCCGATGAGCACCGGGTAGTCAATTTTGAAACGGCCCGCGAATTCCCGGACCTTGTCGGCGTGATCGACGGCGATCCCAACCACGGTCAGGTTGCGTCCGGACCATTCCGCCGCCAGCGCTCTCAATAGCGGTATTTCCCGCTGGCAGGGGGCGCACCAGGTTGCCCAGAAGTTGATCACCAGCGATTTGCCGCTCCACGACGAGACCGAGGTGGGCCTGCCGGCGAGGTCCGCGAGTGAGAAATCAGGCAGCTTTGCCGGAATCACCGGATGCGGGGCTTCAGCAGCCTGCAACGCCGCGTCTTCCGTAGGATAGGGCACGCTGGCGACGCCGGCCGGCACGCTAACGCCCTCATGGTCGTGGCGGCCCAGGTGAAACTTCACGCCCAGCCATATGCCGACAAGGGCGATCAATGCAGCGCCCAAAAAGCGCAGGCCCGCAGTGTTCATGCCGGAATGTCGAGCTTGCGTCCCTTCCGGAGCACCAGTCCCGCGAGCAGAAAGGCGAGTGCGCCGGCGACTATGGCCGCGCTCTCCCATGGATACGGCGGCACGTTAGCGGCAACGGCCGGTAATCCCAGGCTGGGAAAGACGACTTTGGTGATCGGCGGATAACACAGGCCCGCTTCTGCGCAACCTTGGTAGGTCACCTTGATTTGAATGGGGTGGGCTCCGGCGTCGAGACGCGAATAGGGCACGATGGCTTCGACCTGCTGGGTGAACACTTGTTGAGTGCCCAAGTAAGGGTCGGTTTTGGTGATGCCCGGCGGCAGCTCGGCCGCTGCAACCACGAGGTCCGGGCTTTCCGCTTTCACCGAGATTTTTTGCCGATAGAGGTAGTAGCCATCCGCGATCACCCAGCGGACCTTCACGACTTTGCCATCGAGCCGCGCGGCGACGCGAAAGGCGACATCCGGCGGCAGAAAATCGGTGTCGTTGGACTCGATGCCCCGCATCCACCAGGGCTTGGCGTGCGCGGCGCCTGCCCCGCAAAGCGTCAAAACCAGGAGAAGGAGGGTCCAAGCGGTGGTTCGTGAACGTTGCATGGGGCGCACTGTAGTGGCTTAGGACCCAAGGGCGCCAGCGCTGCGTGATTGTTGCGATACAGCAAAAAATAAGGCCCCTGGCTCTTGAATCATAACAATTCGCCGCTATGATTAGCAGCCTCCATGGGAGAGTGCTAACAGCGCCCGCCCTTTGTTAATCCAACTTCAAGCATTAGGAGTCTTGTCTTATGAAGATTCGTCCCCTTCATGACCGCGTGATCGTGAAACGAGAGGAAGAGGAGCGTAAGTCTCCAGGTGGCATCGTGATCCCGGACACCGCGACTGAAAAGCCGATTTTCGGGAAAGTGGTTGCCGTCGGCAAGGGCAAGATTTTGGAGAGCGGCGAGATTCGCCCGCTCGACGTCAAGGTCGGCGACAAGATTCTGTTCGGCAAATACAGCGGCACCGAAGTGAAGATGGATGGCGACGAGCTGGTCGTGATGCGCGAAGAAGACATCATGGCCATCGTGGAAGGCAAGTAAGCCCCGCCAATCCGAATTTACTTTCCGCAAATCAAATTTAATTAGAGGTATCAGCAAATGGCAGCTAAAGACGTACGCTTCAGCGACGACGCTCGGGCACGCATGTTCAAGGGTGTGAATATTTTGGCGAATGCCGTCAAAGTCACGCTGGGGCCCAAGGGCCGTAACGCCGTGCTCGACAAGAGCTTCGG
>DATHKV010000036.1:0-5006 GCA_035488895.1 Steroidobacteraceae bacterium | reverse complement strand
GGCACACTATCGTCGTCTCGCGACACTTGCGCCGGACAGTCACGTCGCAAGCCATACCCTGGCTGTTGCGTTGAATGCGGCCAACCAGCCGGAGGAGGGGGAGCGCGTGGCGCGTCAGACCTTGTCCCGCACCCGGCCAACTGCGGCGCTGCATTACACGCAAGCTCGCAGTCTCATCGCTTTAGAGAGATTCGACCAAGCCGAGCTGGCTTTGCGCGAATGCGTGAGACTGGAGCCGCGCCGCGCCGATGCGCACGACAGCCTGGCGCAACTCGTGTGGATGCGCACCGGCAATATCGGCGAGGCGACGCACGTTCTGGATCAGGCACTCGAAAAATACGAGCATGACGATGCGCTGTGGGCGACCAAGGCGGCCCTGCTGCAGGGAGCCGGTGACGCGCGCGGCGCTTACGCGTGCCTCGTCAAACGCGCCGCACGCCCGCAACCCCCACCGGCGTTGCTCATCCGCGCCGGACTGGCGGCGCTGGAGTTTGAACCTGGCACCGCCCTGAGACTTGCAGAGCAGGCCATGCGGGCGCAACTAAACAACCCGACAGCTCGCAAGCTCCTGTGCGCGGCATACCTGGGGGTGGGGGAGGGAGTCGCCGCGCTGACGGAGTGCGCAACCCTGCTGCAGGCGACGCCCGACGATCAATATCTCATTGCCATGCAAGCCACGGCGCTGCGGCTCATGAACGATCCCCGCTACGAAGTGCTCTGCAACTACGACAAAATGCTGCTGTCGCAGCCCCTCGAGGCACCTCCCGGGTGGTCTGATCTCGCGAGCTTCCTGACCGAAGTCGCCTCGCGCTTGAACACCCTTCACAACCCGCACGGCCATCGGCTTCTCTACCAATCATTGCGCCAGGGTACCGAGACCACTCAAGATCTCTCGCGCAGTCAGGATCCGATCATTCAGGCGCTGTTTCTCGCCTTTGCCGCACCGATCGCGCGCTACCGTGATCAAATCGGTGAAGGGGAAGATCCCCTACGGCGTCGCAATCGGGGCGCTTCACGATTCAACGGCAGTTGGTCGGTGCGTCTGCACAGCGCCGGCTATCACACGAGCCACGTGCACCCTCGGGGTTGGATATCGTCGGCTTGTTATATTCAGCTGCCCGACAGCATGAGAGCGGGACACACGGCCGAAGGGATTCTCAGCTTTGGCGTGCCGGGGATGGTGACGACGCCGTCGCTGGACGCCGAATTATCGGTTCGCCCCGAACTTGGCCGACTGGTTCTTTTCCCATCGTATTTCTGGCACGGCACGCTGCCATTTCACAGCGAACAGGCGCGACTCACTGTTGCATTCGACGTCGTGCCAGGCAGCCGGAATTGAGAATCTCCCCTCGCGTCATCGCGAGGGGAGATAACTTCTGCACGCTTATTCTTAGAACTTGTACTTGAGCTGGATGTTGCCTTCGCGGCCCACGATCGACCGACCGAATCCAACATTGTTTTGCACGGCGTTCCCACCGACCCGGGCATTACCCTCGGTCAAACCAATTTGGTTGGTGAGGTTTGAGCCGAGGAGCCGGAGCTCCCAATTGTCGCCGATATTGGCGACGATGCCGGCGCCCAGGTCGTAGTAGCTGCCCAACGGATTCAAGCCCGTCTGGTCTTGGTAGTGTTGACCAATGTGCTCGTAAGTCATGAACTCGGTCAAAGTACCCCAGCCGAAGTTCTGGATGTCTTGCGGCGTGACGCGGATTTGGAGTTTAGGCAAACGAGCAAGCTGTACGCCATTGATGGTGCCGCATTGTACGACGTTGTTGATATCCGTGAAGATGAAGCAGCCCTCGAAGTCTTTGTAGTGGGCTCTTTCCCAATTGGCATTCACCGATATGCTGAAGTCCCTTAGAGGCTGTATGTCGCTGCCGGCCAGGGGATTCACACTGCCGACAAGTCGTACTCCGAGAGATGTCGAGCCATAGGTAGACTTCGGGCCGATGGGCACATTTTGTATATTGACGGGTTGATACAGCAGCCCCTTGAACTCCTTGTCATAAACCGCGAGGTCGATGTAGGTATAACGATTCTGAATCTTGAATCCACCTTCGTAATTTCGCACGGTGCTAAGAGGCGGATTCCCCGTGCAGCCACCCGAGCCGTTGATGACCTGGCAACGGATATCGTCGAAATTATCGAAGCGCACGCCATTGTTGACGCGCACGTACGCGCTCATATGGTCGGTGAACTCGTAGTTGGCGCCCACCGAGAACGTCGGCATGGTGTTTTGTGCACTCGCGTGCGAGTACGTACCGTCAGGCAAAGTAACTGCGTTGTCCCACAGATCGAACGTGGATCCCAGCTGTTTATTCACCAGATTGGTTGTCTGTTGCTTTATGTCGATATGTTCGAGACGTGCATTGGCATCGAACAGCCAATTGTTGATTTTCCATGAGTCGGACAGATAGCCGGCAATGTTGGTGGCCCGGCCCTGCTCGAGGATGTTGTAGCCTCCATTGGCGATCACGCCTTGAGCGCTGGTCACGTTGTAGATGTTCCCGCCGCCGACGCCTTGCAATATGATCGGGCTCGCATTCGGCACATTGTTCATCAGTACATTGGAGCCCAACGACCAGGAATCGTTGTCCGTGTAATGCGCTACATACAACCCAGCCGTCAATGTATTGCCGTTGCCGAAGTCCATTGACAAGCGGAATTCATCGGTGACATTCACGATCTTTTTGCGTATGAACCACACTTGTTCGGTAATCACGCTTTGATTGGGATCAACCACCGTACCATTCGCGTAG
The DNA here is from genome assembly GCA_035488895.1 of Steroidobacteraceae bacterium. GTDB lineage: Bacteria > Pseudomonadota > Gammaproteobacteria > Steroidobacterales > Steroidobacteraceae > Bog-1198. The sequence continues at coordinate 2,247 of DATHKV010000036.1, read as the reverse complement.
TGCGCCTGGATTGCGGAGTTGGGCAGCGCCGCGGGCAGGCCTCCTATCGCAGCGATGTAGCTCGACAAGGTCTGGGGGTTGCCGTTGTTGACCAGCGCCTGAGTGTTGAGGTATCCGCCATCGAACAGGAAGGTATTGCTGATTGACCATCCGTTTCCAAATTTCAAATTGAGATTCGACCCGAAATACTGCAGAGCGGCGCCGCGACCGTTGCTGATATCGTCGTTGATGAAACCGCCCCCCGGGGACTGAATCTGGAAATTCTGCAGTTGCTTGCTGTTGTAAGTGTTGTTGAGCTGATTGAAGCCGGGATAAGGCTCGGCTTTCCCGTTGGAAACGATGTAAGGAAAATCGGCGACCCACAGGTTTTTATCCTGCAGGACTCGATACCAAAACATGATCGAGCCGCCGTCTAAATCATGCTTCAAAGTTCCCGTCAGCTGCCCGCCGATGTCCGCCGGATATTGCGGATCGCGCACGCCATCGGATACCCGGTAAAAGCCACCGATGCTGCCGTACCACCCGTCGATGATCTTGCCGCTGTAGAAGGCATCCACACGTTCGGACCCTTCAGATCCGTACGTGACGCCCAGCGAGCCTGTGGTCTTGTCCGAACCGGTGCGCAAGATGAAGTTCGCCGAAGCACCAACCTGTCCTGAGCTGAAAATTGCACTGGGTCCGCCCTGGACAATTTCAATGCGCTCGACGGTGTCGTCCATACGCACCAAGGAACTGGAATCCAAAAAGGACAACGACGCCGCACCGTAGAGGGGCGAACCGTTGATCATGGTCGTAAAATACGGGGAATCGCCGCCGCCGTTCGGAAAGCCGGCCACGTCAATGTTGGCGCCCGTTTGACCGCCGGATGCTTCCGGCCAGATCCCTGGCGACTGCTTAAAGATTTCAGCCGCGCTCCCGGGGTTCGCGTTTGCAATTTGTTCGAGAGATAGCGAAACGATGTTGTAGCTGGCGTCCAGCTTTTTGACACCCTGGGCTGAGGCTGTGACGACGATTTCGTCGAGCGAGTTGGCAGGGGGCGGCGCGGTGGTCGTTTCGTCGGCTGCGTAGGCGCTGCCGGCGCAATACAGGATGCCGGCCACCGCGACAGCAAGGGCACTAACGCCCAGACCGCGGACGCTGACGCCCCGTGCGATGTCGCGCGTATCGGGCAATCCCAAAGCAGGCCAGGTGGCTGGGCCCAAACGGACCGAACTCGACCCGGAGCATTGTTGTCTGTTGCGTTTTTGACTCATGAAAAATTCCCCCCGAAGATAAACCATTTAACCAAACGAGCGTCGCGGCATCCCTTAAGAGATGGCTGCCTGACTATGTGAAAAAGTATTTAAGTTGGTAGCTGAACCATGCGCACGCCACTGATTTACAAGCGCGCGATTTCTCGTCCGCATCATGCGGCAGACCGTCCACGGCCGGCCCGATAGATACTGAAAATCCGCATTCCCCCCACCCCATGTCCGCGCCTTAGATCGCGGTGTTTATTGCATGCAGGAAGGTCGCCGGGCAAGATCGACTAAACAGTGCGGGCTGCTGGAGCAGTCTTATGATCGTCGGTCAGTAAGCTTCCGACCAACGCTTGCCGGGTCCATCCACGCCATCGAATCTAATTGGTATTGTGTTCAATAGCAACACTTGCGGCGAAATAGCCACAAGTAGGACAAACCAGCTAAGGCGGGGGAATGGCCAGGTAAACGGTGCTCCAGAGCTGCGCCGCATTGGACTCGTCGGCATCGGCGGCATTGGCGCCGAAGGGTGCAATCGCGTACTGCCCGTTGGCAAAGCTCCAAGACCAGAGTTCGGAGTTTCGCATGCTGTGAGCTGCATTGATGGCACTCCACAGCTGCGTCTGGGCCGCGCGCAGATGCGCCTTGAGCTGCGGCGAAAGATCGTCACGTTGCAACTGCCGCTGTAGTCCCGCGGCGAATACAGCCTGCTGCCAGGACCAGACCACGGTGCCGTGGTAGGCGCTGCGGTTGAGCCTTGCTTGAATGGCGGGGGCCGCAAACACGGGATTGGCGACCACGATCCCCACGGACGTGAGGAGTCCGGCCGGGAACGGCCGCATCAGGGCGGTGAGCGATCGATCCAGCGTAGCCGCCACGGGTCGCCCAAACAGCAGCTCGAAGCCTTCGTCCGAGTGAAGGATGGCAATGGGTTTGTCATCCGCGGTCAGGGACAGTGCATGAAATGACACGGGGGAGCCGTCCACTGAGCCCAGCGCGGTTGCGTCCG
>DATHKV010000035.1:0-2780 GCA_035488895.1 Steroidobacteraceae bacterium | reverse complement strand
TGCGGCACTTCACCGAATAGGCCGGGTTGCGTCCCTCGATTTTCGCCAAAATCGTCGCACCGCTGCCGGCGTTGAGGCGGTTGATGCGTATCAGCGGCGTGCGGCCGATGGACTGGGTGTTGTCCTCGTAAACAGGCATTGGCGACCTCGCGGCTAAATCTTAGGTGTAAGCGCCGATTTTCCTCCTAAGGGAGGCCCAAATGCCATAGCAGTTTGGTTATGAGCGGCTGTCCGCGCGTTATAAGGCTCAGCCGGGCGAGGGAACCATCGACAGGGGCTGCGGCCGGCCCACCACGAAGCCCTGCACGAAGTCGATGCCCATGCCGGTCACGGTGTCGAGCGCGAGCTGATCCTCGACATGCTCCGCGACCACGCGGAAATTCAAGCTGCGCGACAAATCGATCATGGCGGCCACCATGGCCTGGTTCACGGTGTCGCCCGCCAGATTCTTGATGAATGAACCGTCGATTTTCAGGTAGTCCATCGGCAGTGTCTTCAAGGTCGAGAAGGAGCTCAAGCCGCTGCCGAAATTGTCCAGCGCGAATTCGCAGCCCATGCCGTGCAGCACGGCGATGAAGCGCTGCGCATGATCCAGGTTCGCGACCACCGCGGTTTCGGTGACTTCGAAACAGATGTCGTCCGGGTTCGCGCCGGTGTGATCGAAACATTCGACCACGAATTCCAGGAATTCCGCGTCGCCCAAGGTCTGGCCGGCAATGTTGATGGCAACGCTGCGGCCGGGAGGCAATTTCAGGCCGCCGCGGCCGAGCGCCGCGAGCACGGCCTGGACCACCCAGCGATCGACATGCGGCATCAGGCGATAGCGTTCCGCCGCGCGAATGAACTCCGCCGGCGGCGATGCCGGCTGCCCATCCTCGCCCGCCAGACGCACGAACACCTCGAGCGCAGGTCCGCTCACGCCGCCGGCGCGCGCATGCACGATGGGCTGGAAGTACAATTCGAATTTGTTGTCGCGCAGCGCGCCCTGCAATTTCAGCAGCCAGTGAATCTCGCCGCTATGGCGCGCGGTCGCCTCCTCGCGGGCCGAATAGACATGCACGTGCAGACCGCCCTGCTTCTTCGCGACGTAGCAGGCGGAATCGGCCGAATTCATGATGTCCTCGATGGTGCCGCTGTCGCGCCCGATCTCGACCAGGCCGATGCTCACGCCGACATTGAATATCTTGTCCTTCCAGACGAAGCGATAGTCGTCCACCGAGCGCACCACGTTGTCGGCGATCTGCCGCGCCTTCTCCAGCGGACAGCCGACCAGCAGCAATGCGAACTCATCGCCGCCGATGCGTCCGACCGTATCGGAGTCGCGCACCGCGTCTTTGATGAGCGAGGCGATTTCGCGCAGCATATTGTCGCCGGCCGTGTGGCCGCAGGTGTCGTTGACGACTTTGAAATGATCCAAGTCCAGGTAGCACAGCGCGTGGCCGATGTCGCCGGTTTGCGCGGAGTCCAACGCCTCCTGCAGGCGCCGCTCGAACTCGCGCCGATTTACGAGGCCCGTGAGCGCGTCGTGGCTGGCTTGATACGTCATCTGCCGGGTCAAGCCGCGAAGTTCGCTGGTGTCGTGCAGCACCAGCACCATCCCGGAAGCTTCAGCGCCCTCGGCCTTGAGCGGCGTGACGCTGATCTCGATGAAGCGTTCGGGACTGCCGCTGCTCGGCACCAGCACCGCGCGTCTTCCCGCCGAGACGCGTGCGCCGCTGCTCATGGCTTTCTGGACAGGATCGCCGAGCGAGCGGCGGTCGCTCTCGTCCACCAACGAGGCCACATCCGCAAAGGTCTTGCCCAAAACCTGATCGACCGGCTGGCCCAGCAGGACTTCGGCCGCATGATTGATGTAGTCGATATGCCCGTCCGCATCGACGGTGATCACGCTCTCGCCCATTGCATCGAGCGTCGCCATGGCCCGGGGCTTCTGTGAGATTTCAGTCTGGATCGCTCCCGGCATCATTTCCAGCGCAGTGAGCAGCAACGCCGGCTCTCCGGAACTGTCGATCACCGTGCTCGAGAGTTCCACGCGCGTGACCTGCCCGCGCCCGTCCATCAGTTCGATCTCGTAGCGTTCGGCCGCCGATTCTCCCTCCAGCCGCCGCCGCAGATTATTTTCCACCAGTTCGACATATTCCGGCGCGACGAATTCGGTCAGGGGTCGGCCGACGACATCAGCGGCTTTCAGGCCCAAGAGCGCGAGGAAGCGCGCATTGGCGAATAGAATCGCTTTGCGGTGCACGAGCACCGCGTCGTGCACCGTTTCGACCAGGCGTTGAAACAGTTGCTCGCGATCCTGCAGCTGGGCGCCGCGGTGCTGCAGATCCTCGAGTAATTTATTGACCGCGGCGCCGAGCTTGCCCAGCGCGCCGGGCTCGGCGGACAGCGCAATGCGCCCGGGGCTGCCGCCCTCGTCAATCAGGAATTGAATTTGGCGCGAAAAATCGTTGACCGCACGTTCCTGGCGCCGTTTCCAGACCAACAGAACGACGACGCCCACTGCCAAGATGGCCGCGGTCACCAACCACAACGAGAGAGAAGACAGGAACAACGCTGACCTCAGTAACGACGAGTCTTAGCGACGCTTAATGTTTGGGCGCCCTGCATGAGCTGTACACGTCGCGAACCATCGTGAGGTAGAGAATAGCGCAAGGGACTCGCGTAGCCTGTTGAAATTGACCATAATCAGCGGCCTTAATCGCACGCGAGAAATCATGGATAACCTGGCCGCTCGGCAGCAAATGGTGGATCAGCAGATACGCACCTGGGAAGTACTC
>DATHKV010000034.1:0-36331 GCA_035488895.1 Steroidobacteraceae bacterium | reverse complement strand
GCTTGGAAGCTACGAAACAGTCGTAGGTCTCACTTTGCCGACTTGGGGGGCCCAAGCGGTCATTACCGTGAGTAGCTTCACGTTCCATTTAACAGTTTCTTGCTAAGTTTGCTTGTCATAGCTAATCTCATGCACGCGTTTCGACCTACAAGGTATTGAGCAAAAAGGGAAAAAATTTGTGTGGTCGTTAGGTAAAAGATATCGTCCGCTTTTGGGACTTGACATAACCACTTCGTCGGTGAAGCTCATCGAGCTCACGATGTCGGGTGGCCAGTATCGCGTTGAGTCTTATGCCGCGGAACCGACGCCGCATAACGCCATCAATGAAAAAGCCATCGTCGACGCGGAAGCGGTCGGCGAAGCGATTCGCCGCGCGGTAAAACGCTCCGGCGCAAAGAGCCGGCTTGCTGCCATTGCCATCAGCGGCGACGCGGCCATCACGAAAGTGATTCAGATGCCGAAGACTCTCGGCGACAACGAATTGGAAGGCCAGGTAGAAATGCAGGCCGACCAATACATCCCGTTCCCGATGGAAGAAGTCAGCTACGACTATCAAGTCGTGGGACCTTCCGAAAAAGATCCTGACATGCTCGATGTGCTTCTGGTCGCGACGCGAACCGAGAACGTCGAGCAGCGGCAGGCCGCGGTTCAAGCTTCTGGATTGACTGCGCACCTGGTCGATGTCGAAGCCTTCGCGTTGGAAAACGCCTGCGCGCTGATGCGTCACCAGATGCCCGACGGCGGCGTCGATCGCACCGTCGCAGTCGTCGATTTCGGCGCCAGCAGCACCACATTCAGCGTACTGCGCGACTTGCGAGTCATTTACACGCGCGACTTCGCCTTCGGCGGCCAGCAGTTGACCGAAGAAATCATGCGCACCTATGGGCTCAGCATGGAAGAAGCGGGCCGCGCCAAGAAAGAAGGCGGCCTGCCCAGCAACTATCAGCCCGAAGTGCTCGACCCCTTCATCGACGACATGACCCAGCAGGTCAGCCGCTCGCTGCAGTTCTATCTGGCCTCCGGCAGCGGCCGCGCGCAGCCGGATCAAATTTTGATTTGCGGCGGCTGCGCCAACATACCCGGTGTGGCCGACGTCATCTCCAGCCGTGTCGGTGTCCCGGCGGACAAAGGTGATCCGCTCGGCAACATGAAGGTGTCGTCCAAGGCCAAAGCCCAAGCAGTGGCGCGCGATGCCACCGCATTACTTACAGCCTGCGGCCTAGCGCTGCGCAGCTTCGACTAAAGAGTAGCCATGCCGCGTATTAATCTACTTCCCTGGCGCGAACAAGAACGTAAAGTCCGACGCCGCGAATTCATGGTCGCCCTGGGCGGCGCCGCTTTTGCGGCCGTCATCTTCGTACTGGGCGGCAAGCTGCTGTATTCCAGCTGGATCGATTCGCAGAACGCGAAGAACAATCTTCTGAAAAAGGAGATCGTCAAGCTCGATGCGCAGATCGCCGATATTCAGGATCTCGAGAATCGCAAGCAGCGCCTGGTTGCGCGCATGGAAATCATCGAGAAACTGCAACGCAAGCGGCCCGAGATCGTGCATCTGTTCGACGATCTCGTGAAGACGGTTCCAGAGGGCATCTACCTCACGCAGATCAAGGAAACCGGCAAGAAGCTCGAGATGAAGGGCGTTGCCCAGTCGAGCACCCGCGTATCGACCTTCATGCGCAACATCGACTCCTCTTCGTGGATGGACAATCCGCAGCTGCAGGTAGTCGAGGTCGCGAAAGACTCGCCCGGGGGCGGTTCGAGCTTCACGCTCAGCAGCGATGTGGTTGGCGTGGACGTGGACAACGGCGGCGAAACAACGGTTAAGAAGGTTGCGGCGAAATGAACTTTTTCGATCAACTTCGCAGTATCGATCCGCGCGATGTCGGCCGATGGCCGCTCGCAGTGCGCGGATTCTTCATCATATTAGGCTTTGCCGTGGTAGCGGCCTTCGGCTGGTACATGTTCGTGTGGAATGACGACCGCCCGCTGCTGCAGAAAGCGGAGGCCGACGAGCAGGATCTGCGCGCGCAATTCGAAAGCAAGCAGCAGCGCGCCGCGAATCTCGATGCCTATAAGGCGCAACTCGCGGAAATGGAGCGCAGTTTCGGCGCCATGCTGCGGCAGTTGCCCGGCAAGACCGAAGTGCCGAACCTGCTGGTCGATATCTCGCAAACCGGCCTGGCCGCGGGACTGACCGAGAAATTGTTCCAGCCGGGCAGCGAGAAGAGCAACGGCTTCTATGCCGAGCTGCCGATCAAGATCAAATTGGTGGGCAGCTATCATGACTTCGGCCGCTTCGTCAGCGGTATCGCCGCGCTGCCGCGCATCGTGACCCTGAACGACATTCAGATTTCGCCGGTTGATGCAAAAGGCGGATACGACAATTTGACCATGGATGTGACCGCCAAAACTTACCGCTACATCGAAGATCAGGGTGGCGCGAAACCGGCGGCGAAGAAAGGGGCGGCGGCGGGAGGCAAGACGTGAGACAGATATCGGGTATTGGCGTCATCGGCGTCGTGCTCGCGGCATTGGTCGCGGGCGGCTGCTCGGGCGGCCAATCGGATTTGCAGAAGTGGATCGAGGCCACCAAGAAGAAGCCGGGTGGGCGCATTCAGCCTCTGCCCGAGGTGAAGCCGTATGAAACGTACGTGTATGCGGCCGCCAACCTGCGCTCGCCATTCCAGCCGCAAGGGCCGAATGCGTCCAACGGGCTGGCCAGCGCACGCGCCAACACGCGCCGCAACCGCGAGTTTTTGGAAGGCTTCTCGCTCGACACCTTGAAAATGGTCGGCACCTTCAAGGTGGGCAACAATTTTTACGGGCTGGTGCAATCAAAGGATGGCCTGGTTCACAAGGTTCAGCCCGGCAACTACATGGGGCAGAACGACGGCAAAGTGACGGAGATAACCGGCGGAAGAATTAGCCTGGTCGAAATCATTCCGGATGGTCTCGGCGGCTACATAGAGCGACCGGCTTCATTGGCATTGGCCAATTGAAGCCACCCAGGGAGACGAAAGCATGATTAGAATTCAAGTACGAACGGCGATGATGTGCGCGACGGCCTTCTTCGCATTGGCTGTTGTCAGTTTCACGGCGCGAGCCGCTGATCCGGTCCAGCTGACGTCAATCGACGTTCAAACTCTGTCGGGTCAGCAGGTGCAGCTCAAGCTGCACATGAGCGGTCCGGCGCCGGAGCCGCTGCCGTTCACCATCGACAAGCCCGCGCGTATTGCGTTCGACCTGCCGAACACCACCTTGGCGCTCGCATCGCGCCGCTTCGACGTGCGTTCCGGCGGTGTCGACACCGTGCTGGCCGCCGAGGCCAATGGCCGCGCGCGCCTGGTTGTGAACGTCGATAACCTGATGCCGTACACCACCAAGGTGGACGGCAACGACATCGTCGTGACATTGGGCCAGCAGCCCGGCGCGGATGTCGGCAAGGCGGCCGCCAGCGCCGCGCGTGCCGCCGCATCGTCGAATCCCGCCGAGCGCGCGATTCGCACCATCGATTTCAGGCGCGGTTCGGACGGCACCGGCCGGGTGATCGTGCAGCTAACCGACCCGCGCACCCCGGTGAACGTGCGTCAGGAAGGCCAGCAAATCGTCGTTGACTTCGCCGGCACCGTGATGCCGAAGAATTTGATGCGGCGCTACGACGTCATGGATTTCGCGACGCCGGTGCAAACCGTCGATGCCATCAGAGTCGACGGCAGCTCGCGCTTGGTGATCAGCTCGCAAGGCGACTTCGAGCAGCTTGCCTATCAATCCGACAATCAATACACGGTCGAAATCAAGGCTTCCTCGAAGCGCACCGCGGGTGCCGAGGAGAAAAAGGAATACACCGGCGAGCGCCTGACCTTGAATTTCCAGGACATCGACGTGCGCTCCGTGCTGCAGCTGCTCGCCGATACCAGCGGCCAGAACATCGTCGTCAGCGATTCGGTGGCGGGCAACCTGACCCTGCGATTGCAGAACGTACCCTGGGATCAAGCCTTGGACATCGTGCTGCGCACCAAGGGCCTGGACAAGCGCCGTCAGGACAACGTCATCATCATCGGACCGACGGAAGAATTGGCCACGCGTGAAAAGGCGGAACTCGCGGCGCACAAAGAGGTGCAAGAACTCTCGCCGACCCACACGGAATTCATGCAGGTCAACTACGCCAAGGTCGCGGACCTGGCGAAATTGATCAAGTCCGGCAATGCCAAGGACTCCATGCTGTCGCAGCGCGGCAGCTTGTCCATCGACGAGCGCACCAACACGCTGTTGGTGCAGGACACCTCGGACAAGCTGGCGGACATTCGCCGCCTGGTGCAAGTATTGGACGTGCCGGTCAAGCAGGTATTGATCGAAGCGCGCATCGTGATCGTCAGCGATACCTTTGAGCGCGACCTGGGCGCCCGCTTCGGCGTGTCGACCGCCCAGCGGAACGGACCCGGCGGTCTGTTGTCCGTGAGCGGCAACGGCAACGCCGCCAACTCGATTCTCGGCTCCGGCTTGGGCGGTGCTTCTTTATCGGGCACCACTCTGGACAATCGCTATCAGGTCAACACCCCGGCAGCGAACACCAATGGCAGCATCGGCATCTCGTTGCTGGGCGGCAGCTACCTGGTCGACCTGGAGCTGTCAGCGGCGCAGAACGAAGGCAAGAGCGAGACGATCTCCACGCCGCGCGTCATTACTGCGAACCAAAAGCAGGCCACCATCATGCAGGGTGTCGAAATCCCCTATCAGGAATCGGCATCGAGCGGCGCCACCACCACGCAGTTCAAAGACGCGGTGTTGAAGCTTAAAGTGACGCCGCTGATCACGCCGGACAATCGGGTGATCCTGGATCTGGACGTGTCCGACGATTCGGTCGGCCAGCAGGTTACCAGCGCCACCGGCGGCAGCGTGCCATCGATCGATACGCGCCAAATCATCACGCAGGTGCTGGTCAATGACGGCCAGACCGTGGTGCTCGGCGGCATTCTCGACACCAAGAAGTCCCGGGACGCCAACAAAGTGCCGTTCTTCGGCGATATTCCCTTCCTCGGCGCTCTTTTCAGGAGCACGACGGACATCAACAACAAGACCGAGCTGTTGATTTTCATCACGCCGAAGATCTTGCGTGAAGGATCGAATCTCTACTAACGCCGCTCGCGGGCTGGTTGACACATGCAGGGGCGCCTCTCGGCGCCCCTTATTTTTTCTGGAGACATCCGGGCCGACGGCCCGGTCCGCTATGATCAGTGAAGATCATGCTGACCAAGCGCAACATTTTTTTAATCGGACCGATGGGATCGGGCAAGACGGCGGTCGGCCGGCATCTCGCGCGGCTGTTTCACTACACCTTTCATGACAGCGACGCGGACATCGAGGCAAAAACCGGCGTGGACATCGCATTCATTTTCGAAAAAGAAGGTGAAGCCGGGTTTCGGATCCGCGAGAGGGAATCGATCGACCGGCTGACCCAACTGACGTCCATCGTATTGGCGACCGGCGGCGGCGCCGTGATCGACCCGGCCAACCGCAGTGCGCTCGCGGAACGCGGCGTCGTGGTCTACCTGGCCACCTCCGTCAATCAGCAGATCGAGCGCACGCGCCACGGGCGGCACCGGCCTCTTTTGCACGATACCGACCCCGAACAGAGGCTCGAGGAGTTGATGACGCGTCGCGCGGCCCTGTATGCCGAGATAGCTGATCTGACCATCACCACCGATGGGCGGCGCGTGCAGCTGGTCGCAGAAGAAATCCACCGCGAACTGCGGCGGACGCAGAACGTATAATCACATCGTGCAAATCCTGCAAGTCGACTTAGGCGCTGCAAGCTACCCCATCACCATCGGATCGGGGCTGCTGACGGACCGCAATTTGCTGGACAGTCAAATTCCCGGCCGCGATCTGATGATCGTGACCAACACCACGGTCGCCAAACTGTATCTGGCAAAGCTGACGGCCAGCTTTCCGCAGCGTCACATCGCGGATTGCATATTGCCGGACGGCGAGCAGCACAAGACCTTGCAGACCGCCGGTTGGGTGCTGGACGCCTTGGTCTCGAGCAAAATGAACCGGGATGCGACGGTGCTGGCGCTGGGCGGCGGCGTGGTTGGGGATATCGCAGGCTTCGCCGCCGCTTGCTACCAGCGCGGCATCGGCTACGTGCAAATGCCCACGACCCTGCTGGCGCAGGTCGACTCCTCCGTCGGCGGCAAGACCGGGGTGAATCATTCGGGCGGCAAGAATCTGATCGGCGCCTTCTATCAGCCGCAGGCCGTCATTGCCGACACCGATGTGCTCGCGACGCTGCCCGACCGGGAGTTGAAGTCAGGCCTCGCCGAGGTGATCAAGCACGGCCTGGTCTGGGATCCGCTGCTGTTCGCCTGGCTGGAGCGCAAGATGCCGCAGCTGCTGGCGCGCGATGCCGAAGCCTTGAGCTATGCCATCAGCCGATCCTGCGAGATAAAGGCCACCGTGGTCGCGCGGGATGAGCGCGAACACAACCTGCGCGCCATCCTGAATTTCGGCCACACCTTTGGCCACGCCATCGAGGCTGCGACGTCTTATGAGAAGTACTTGCACGGCGAGGCGGTTGGCCTCGGTATGCTCATAGCCATGGATCTGTCCTGCCGCTTGGGGATGATCGACGCGAGTCTCAAGGATCGCCTGCGCGATGTTCTGGCGCGCGCTGGACTGCCCACCGAAGCGCCGCGCCTGGGCGCGGCGAGGGTCTACGAACTGATGCAAATGGACAAGAAGGTCCTGGGCGGTACAGTACGTTTGGTGCTGCTCGAGAAGCTCGGGCGGGCCATTGTTACCGACCAATATCCCAAGGCGGCACTGGAGGCCACGCTTGCCGAGCACTTCAAATGACACGGCGCGAAATGCAGCGGCGCACATCATGAACGGCCTCGCGGCCTACGCCGCGCATGCCGAGCACTCGCGCGGCCGCCGTCACCCGGAACCCGCGCCTGCATACCGGTCGGAATTCCAGCGCGACCGCGATCGAATCGTTCATTCCACGGCCTTTCGCCGACTGGTCTACAAGACCCAGGTCTTCGTCAACCACGAAGGCGACCTGTACCGAACCCGCCTGACGCATTCGCTGGAGGTTGCGCAAATTGCGCGCACAATATCGCGCGCGCTGAGGTTAAACGAAGAGCTGTCCGAAGCCATTTGTCTCGCCCATGACCTCGGACATACGCCTTTCGGACATGCAGGCCAGGATGCGTTGAACGACTGCATGACCGACTTCGGCGGTTTCGAGCACAACCTGCAGTCCTTGCGGGTCGTCGATGAACTCGAGGAACATTACGCGGAATTCGACGGTTTGAATCTGACCTTTGAATGCCGCGAGGGCATTCTCAAGCACTGCTCCTATAACAACGCGGTGCTGCTCGGGGACGTGGGCGAGCGGTTCATCAATCGGCAACAGCCCGGCCTCGAAGCACAGCTCGCAAATTTCGCGGATGAGATCGCTTACAACAATCATGACGTGGAAGACGGCATTCGCGCCGGCCTGATCAGCATCGAGCAGCTGCTCCTCGTGCCGCTGTTTCGCGGCTATCACGACGAAGTGCAGGCGAAATATCCGGAGCTGACGGGCCGCCGGCTCATTTACGAGATTTTGCGGCGCATGATCAATCACCTGGTGAGCGACCTGATCGATTCCTCCGCCGCGCGCCTCAGCGCCTCCGGCGTGCGGTCGATCGCCGAGGTCAGATCGCATGCCAAGCCGCTCATCGGCTTCAGCGATACAACCCGCGAATTGAACCAGGCGTTGAAGACGTTTCTGCGCGAGCAACTGTACAAGCACTACAAGGTGCGGCGCATGACCGCCAAGGCGCGCCGTGTGGTGCGGGAACTATTCGATGCATTCTTCAACGATCCCGGCTTGATGCCCGATGAGCATGAGGCGCGCACGCGCCTGGATTTGGTGAAGGGCCCTGCGGGACGCGCGCGCGCGGTGGCCGACTACATCGCCGGCATGACCGATCGCTACGCCATACTCGAGCACAGCCGGCTGTTCGAACCCAGCGAACGAACATGAGCGCGGCGCTGAAAAACGATCTGTTGCTGCGTGCCCTGATGCGCGAGTCCACGCCGCGGCGCCCGATTTGGCTGATGCGCCAGGCCGGCAGATACCTGCCGGAATACCGGGCGACCCGCACGCGTGCCGGCGGCTTCTTGGAGATGTGCACCAATCCCGAAATTGCGTGCGAAATCACACTGCAGCCGGTCGATCGGTACCCGCTCGATGCCGCGATCCTATTTTCGGACATTCTGACGATTCCCCATGCGATGAATCTGGGATTGGAATTCGAAGCGGGCGAGGGCCCGACGTTCGAGCGGCCGGTGCGGACGCCCGCGGATATCGACCGGCTCGGCGTGCCCGACCCGGGGCAGGAATTGAAGTACGTGACCGATGCCGTCGCACGCGTGCGCCGCGAGCTGAATGGCCGCGTCCCGCTCATCGGCTTTGCGGGCAGCCCCTGGACAGTGGCGACCTACATGGTGGAAGGCGGCAGCAGCAAGACCTTCGGGCTGATCAAACGCATGATGTACGAATCGCCGCGCGAGCTGCACCGGCTGCTGGAGGTTCTGGCAAAGGCCACGATCCTATATTTGAACGCGCAAATCGCCGCGGGCGCGCAGGCCGTCATGCTGTTCGATACCTGGGGCGGCGTCCTGACGCCGGCGCAGTACGAGGAATTTTCCTTGCGTCACATGGCGCGGGTGATCGATGCATTGACGCGCAAGTCCGAAGGTCGCCGGGTTCCCAATATCGTCTTTACCAAGGGCGGCGGCGCGTGGCTGGCGAAAATTGCCGCGATCGGCTGCGACGCCGCGGGCGTCGATTGGACCACCGACATGAGCGAGGCGCGCAAAACGGTGGACGGACGCATCGCGCTGCAGGGCAACCTCGATCCGTCCGCGTTGTTCGCGCCGCCGGAAACGCTGCGCGCCGAGACCTTGCGCGTGCTGGACAGCTACGGCGCCGGCCCGGGACACGTGTTCAATTTAGGCCACGGAATCACGCCCGACGTCGATCCCGAAAGGGTTGCATTGCTGGTGGAGACGGTCCAGAGCTACGAAGTCGCTTAGCGCTGGGCAGCACGGTCAATCGCCCAATCTGGTGGGTTCGTGCAGATTTGGCGCGCGCAGCTCGTCGCGCAGTGCACGGCGCAAGATCTTGCCCACATTGGTCTTGGGCAGCTCGGCGCGGAAATAGATGTGCTTCGGGACCTTGTAGCCCGTGAGCTCTTTGCGGGAAAAGGCGATCAGTGCTTCGGCGGTGAGATTCGGATCCTTCTTCACCACGAACAGCGCGACGACCTCGCCGGAATTCTCGTCCGCCTGCGCGACCGCGGCGACCTCGAGCACCCCCGGATGCGCCGCCACGACGCTCTCGATCTCGTTCGGGTAGACGTTGAATCCCGAAACCAAAATCATGTCCTTCTTACGGTCCTCGATATAGACGAATCCCTGGTCGTCCATGCGGCCGATATCGCCGGTGCGCAGCCAATCGCCGAACATCACGTTCTCGGTCTCGTCAGGACGGTTCCAATAGCCGCGCATCACCTGCGGTCCGAACACGCAGATCTCGCCGACTCCGTTCACGGGCAATTCCGCGCCGGCATCATCGCGAATCGAAACATCCGTCGAAGACACCGGCAGTCCCACCGATCCGTTGAAAGGCAATCCGATGGGATTGGCGGTCACCATCGGCGAGGTTTCGGTGAGTCCCCAGCCTTGGGCGATGCTGTTGCCGGTCACTTCCTTCCAACGCGCCGCCACCACGGGCTGCAGCGCCATGCCGCCGGCGAACGTGGCGCGCAAGGCGCTGAAGTCCACCGATGCGAATCCGGGCGTGTGCAGCAGGGCGTTGAACAGCGTGTTCACGCCGCTGATGAAATTGAATTTGTACTTCTTCAGCTCCGCCACAAAGCCCGGAAAATCCCGCGGATTCGTGATCAGCACATTGCGGGCGCCCAACGGCAGGAAGGCCAGGCAATTACTGGTCAGCGCAAAAATGTGGTACAGCGGCAATGCGGTGATCACGATGCGGCCGCCGCCCGCCTGCAGCGCAGGCCTGATCCACGCCAGCGATTGCAGCAGGTTCGCCACCATGTTGCGGTGGGTAAGCACAGCGGCCTTGGCGACACCTGTGGTGCCGCCGGTATATTGCAAAAACGCAATATCTTCGCCGCTCAAGCTCACCGGCTCCATCTTCAGGCCAAGACCGCTGCCGAGAATGGTTTTGAACGACACCGAGCCGGGGATGCTCCAGGCCGGGACTTGTTTGCGCACATGCCGCAACACGAAATTCACGACGAAGCCCTTGGGCACCGCCAGAAGATCGCCGACGCCGGTGACCAGCACATTTTTCAAATCAGTGCGTGCGAGCACGTGCTGCAGCACATGCGCAAAGTTCTCGACGATGACGATGGCTTTCGCGCCGGAATCCTTCAGCTGATGCTCGAGTTCGCGCGGCGTGTACAGGGGATTGGTGTTGACCACCACCATGCCGGCGCGCAGCACCCCGAACAAGGCAATGGGGTATTGCAAAACATTGGGCATCATCAAGGCCACGCGATCGCCCCGGACCAACCCTGATTTGCGCTGCAGCCACGCCGCAAAGGCGCGGCTGAGCTCATCCAGCTGGGCGTAGGTCAGAGTGGCACCCATATTGGTGAACGCGGGCAGTTGACGATAGGTCGAAAAAGCCTCTTCAATCGCTTCCTTGAGGGAAGGATAGGAGTCAGGATCGATATCCGCGGGTACTCCGGGCGGGTAGTTGTTCAGCCAATTTCGATCCAAGCGGGCGCGCCTCTTAAATTTGTAACGCGTGTATAGCATCCGCTCGGGATGCCAGCAACGTCAGCGCACCTTGGCAGTACACTAGGAGCCTGTCTGACTATTCCACGTGGCCATGAAATTCCCGGATTCGCGCGAACAGGAAATTATTCAATCCTGGTACTCCAATGCAGCACCCTGGAGCGAGGCGATCCGCACGGCGAGCATCGCCAGCCGCACGCTCGTGACCAATCAGGCCATCATCGACGCCGTCGCAAGCGTCGCGCCGTCACGGGTTCTCGACATTGGTTGCGGCGAGGGCTGGCTGGCGCGCGCTTTGAGTGCGCTCGGCATGAGCGTCACCGGTGTCGACATCGTGCCCGAACTGATCGCGCAGGCCGTGGCATCGAGCGATGCGCCGACGGGCATGCCGACGGGCCATGCGACCTCCTCGGGTACGATGCCGGGCGGTACGACATTTCTCGTCCAGGATTACGCGTCCATCGCGAATCGGCAGTGGCGCGGCGGTTCCTTCGACGCCGCGGTTTGCAATTTTTCCCTGCTGGGCCTTGAGTCGGTCGACTCGCTGATCGCGGCTGTGCCTTACTATCTCGAGCCGTCGGGGTATCTGATCATTCAATCGCTGCACCCGGTCGCGGCCTGCGGTGCAGGGCCTTACCAGGACGGCTGGCGGGAGGGGAGCTGGCAGGGCTTCAGCGGAAAATTCCGCGATCCGGGTCCCTGGTATTTTCGCACGCTCGAGAGCTGGAAGGCGCTGCTCGAGCGCTCTGGTTTCGAGATAGCGGAATGCCGCGAACCCAAAGCGGCCGGGACGGTCACACCGGCATCGGTGATTTGGATAGGCAAGCGGCGGGAGCGAGAACGATGAAAAACATGCGCCTCATGATCAGCGCCGGGCTGTACATGCTGCTGTCCGGCTGCGTCATCGGAAGCGGTCCGTGCTTGTGGCTGCAAGTCAGGCATGACTTTACCGGGCATGTGCATTTCCGCGAATTTCCGCGCAGCGACGGAGTCGACACGGTGCCGATTCTGATTCTGGACAAGACCGAGTACATATACGCGCCGTCGCAGAGCTTTCACTGCCTGGGCGCGAACGATGTGCAGTTGATTGGCATGACGGAATTTCCCGACAGCATCGGCGAGAATACGCATGTCACCGTCGACGGCAAAATGATCGAGGGCGTGACCACCGACCAGCACACCCGTTTCGTCATCAATGTCATCAGCATCCTGCCGCTCAGGCCGAAGCATTGATGCCGATCGCATTCAAGGGAAATCGGACTACAATCGGCGCTGCGGACACGAACTAAACAAGGGAGTGACATACATGAGAAATATGATTGTAACCGGCTTCATTGCTGCGCCTCTGCTGGCACTCGCGATGGCGATGCCCGGTTTTGCGGCGGATTCCGCCCCGACCACCTGCAAGGATGGAACCACCACGACATCGACCGGCAAGGGGACCTGCAGCGGTCATGGCGGAGTTCAAAAGGCAGCCAAGGCAGCGCCGGCGGCCCCGGCGACTGCAGCACCTGCCGCAGCACCCGCCGCACCTGCGGCCGGCGCAACGACGACCTGTGCCGACGGTACGACCTCAACGTCGAGCGGCAAGGGAACCTGCAGCGGTCATGGCGGGGTCCAAAAGGCTGCGAAGGCCAAGCCGGCCACTGCCGCCACGACGGCTGCACCGGCGGCTGCCGCTCCGGCGACCGCCTCTGCGCCTGCAGCGTCCACGACGGCCGCCAAGTCATCGACGGCGACCAAGTCAGCGCCGACCACGGCCGCCAGCAACACCGATCCGACCGGGGCGACGGCGAAGTGCAAGGACGGCACCTATTCCAAGTCCGCGCACCACAGCGGCACTTGCTCCAGTCACGGCGGCGTTGCCGAGTGGCTGAACCCGGCCAAGTAAGGAATTGATTGGGTTAACGTGATGCCGTAACCAGGGCGGCGCGGCCGCCACCCGTGGCCCCGTCGTCCGTGACTATTTGTGAAGCGAGGGCTTCAGTTCGACGTGAAGCAAAGGTTTGAGTTGGGGCCAGACATTCTCGAGCAGGACGGGCTGGCCTAGCGCGTTCGGGTGAATATCGTCGCCCTGCAGGAGGGTCGCAGACAGGGCGATATCGGTCAGCAAGAAGGGCACCAGAGGTATCTTTTTCTCGCGTGCCAGATCGCTGAAAACCATGGCAAATTGCTCTGTGTACTGCGGGCCATAGTTGGGCGGCATGCGCATTCCGAGCAACAGCACCTTCGCGCCCGCGGCACCGGCCAGCGTCACCATCTGGGTCAGATTGGCGCGCATTTGCGCGATGGGCAGGGCGCGCAGGCCATCGTTTCCGCCCAGTTCCAGGATGACGATGCCCGGGTGGTGCAGTTCGAGGGCGCGCGGCAGGCGCGCGAGGCCGCCCGCGGTGGTTTCGCCGCTGACGCTGGCATTGACGACTTGGTAACCGTAACCTTGTTCCTTGAGCCTCGTCTTGAGCAATTCCACCCAGCCTTGTTCTACGCGCGCGAGCCCGTAGCCGGCGCTGATGCTATCGCCGAATACGAGAATCACGGGTGCCTCGGCGTGGGCCGCGGCGGATGCAACGATCAAGACGAATAGGGCGAAAAGCCGTTTCACGAGCGCTCCTGATGCAAGATCAAATCGTACTCGAAGCCAAGAATGTCTCGAAGACTGTCGCCAGCCCCGATGGTCCGCTGACCATTCTCGCCGATGTCAGCCTGACTGTGCGAACCGGCGAGACCCTGGCGATCGTGGGTGCATCCGGCGCGGGCAAATCCACTTTGCTGGCGCTGCTCGCCGGGCTCGACGAGCCGAGCACCGGCCGCGTTCTGATCGCCGGCACGGATCTCACGGAACTCGACGAGGACGGTCGGGCGGCGATCCGCGGCAAGCATGTGGGGTTCGTATTCCAATCCTTTCATCTCATACCCTCGCTCACCGCCATTGAGAACGTCATGCTGCCGCTGGAACTCGGCGGCCGGCGCGATGCGCGCCAAGCGGCGGCTGCGGCGCTCGCTCAAGTGGGACTCACGCCGCGCCTGACGCACTACCCCAAGCAGTTGTCGGGCGGCGAACAACAGCGCGTCGCGATCGCGCGCGCTTTCGTGACGCATCCGGCGGTGCTGTTTGCCGATGAGCCCACGGGAAACCTGGATACCGCCACAGGCCAGCGCGTCACCGATCTGTTGTTCGAATTGAATCGCAGCACCCACAGCACGCTGGTGCTGGTCACGCACGACCGCGGCCTCGCGAAGCGCTGCAATCGAGTGCTGGAACTCGATGCCGGCCATACGGTGAACTGATGCGCGCACTGCGATTCGCATTGCGAAATCTCTGGCGCGACGTCAAGTCGGGCGAACTGTCCGTGCTGTTGCTGGCGCTGCTGGTGGCCGTGCTGTCGTTGACCGCGGTCGGTTTCTTCACCAGCCGCATTTCGCAGGGCGTGCGCGCACAAGCGGCCGAGGTGCTGGCGGCGGATTTGCGGCTGGAGGCGCCGAGCCCGATTCCGCAGCGCTACTTCGACGATGCGCACCAGCGCGGTTTGCGCAGTGCGAAGGTGGTGTCATTCCCCACCGCCATTTTCAGCGGCGATTTGAGTCAGCTGGCGGCGCTGAATGCGGTGACGGCCGACTATCCGTTGCGCGGACATTTGCGCATAGCGGATGCGCCTTTCGGCACGCCGCGAACCACCGACCAGATACCGGGCCGCGGCGAAGTCTGGATCGACGCGCGCATCATCGCGCAGCTGAAGCTCGAACTCGGCGCCACGCTGCGCATCGGCGAGGGGTCCTTTCGCGTGACCGAGGTGCTCGATTACCGGCCGGATCAAGGCACGGGATTCGTCAACCTCGCGCCGGCGGCGCTGCTCAACCTTGAGGACCTCGCCTCGACGCAGCTCATCCAGCCGGGCAGCCGCGCCACGTATGCGGCGCTGTTCGCGGGGGCCCCGGCGGCCGTGGCGGATTTCCGCGAATTCCTGAGCCGGGCGAAGACCCCTGGCGAGCGCTTGCGGGATGTCGAAGAATCCAGCCGGCAATTGAATTCCGCCATCGATCGCGCCAGCCGATTTCTCAATCTGGCCAGTCTCGCCTCGGTGCTGCTGGCGGCGGTGGCGGTCGTCATGGGCGCGCGCCGCTATGCCACACGCCACATCGATTCGGTCGCCTTGATGAAGTGCATGGGCGCGGCGCAGGCTTTCGTGCTGTCCATTTCCATCATCGAATTGACGCTGCTGGCGCTGTTTGCGGTCGCCATCGGGACCGCGCTCGGCTATCTGGCGCAATCCGGATTGGTGCTGCTGCTCAAAAGCCTCATTCCCAATGAACTTCCCGCCGCTTCGTTGGCGCCGTTGCCGATCGCGCTGGTAACGGTCTTGGCCATGCTCATCGGCTTCGCGCTGCCGCCCCTGCTGCAGTTGAAAAACACGCCGCCGGCGCGGGTGCTGCGCAAGACCATGACGGCGCCGCCGCTGCGCTATGGCGTGAGCTATCTGCTGGCGCTTGCCGCGCTGTTCGCGATTCTGTGGAGCATGGTGCGGGATACGGAGCTGGTGTTGAGCGTGCTGGCCGGCGTGCTGGGGGTCGGAGCGGTGCTGACCGTGGCGGGCTACGCCTTGGTGAGGCTGACCAGCCGGCTGCGCGGCGGCGTGGGTGTCGCTTGGCGCTACGGCCTCGCCAATGTATCGCGCCGCGGCACGGGCAGCGTGGTGCAGATCGTGGCCTTCGGCCTGGGATTGATGGTGTTGTTGCTGCTGGCCGTGGTCCGCGGCGACCTGCTGGCGGATTGGCGCCGCAGCCTGCCGAACGATGTGCCCAACAATTTCCTGGTCAATATCCGCCCCGAACAGCGCCAGGCGTTGCAGGATTTTTTGACTGCGCACGGCTTCGGCGCGCCGCAAATGTATCCCATGGTGCGCGCGCGGATCACCGCCATCAATTCCGAATCGCCTCAGGTCCTCAAATTGCGCGGCGACGCCGCGCGCGGCTATGTGGAGCGCGAGCAGAACCTGACCTGGTCCGCCAAGATGATGGAGGACAATCAATTGGTGGAAGGCCGATGGTGGACGGCGGCCGACGCCGGCAAGCCGCTGGTGTCGATCTCGTCGGAATACGCGGATGGACTGCACTTGAAGCTGGGCGACAAGCTCAGCTTCGATGTGGCGGGCGAACCCCTGACGGTGCAGGTCGCCAGCATTCGCAAAATCCGTTGGGACAGTTTCCGGCCGAATTTTTTCCTGGTATTTCCCCCCGGGCTGCTCGACGGCGCGGCGGGGACCTACATGACCAGCTTGTATCTGACGGCGGCGCAGCGGCCGTCGCTGGCCGATCTGGTGCGCCAATTCCCGACGATTTCGGTTTTCGACGTCGACGCCATTCTCAAGCAGATCCGCGACATCATGGATCGCGCGTCCTTGGCCGTGCAGTACGTGTTCCTGTTCACGCTCGCCGCGGGCATCGTGGTGCTATTGGCCGCGGTGCAATCGACCCGCGATGAGCGGCGCTACGAAAGCGCGATGCTGCGGACCTTGGGTGCCAGCCGCGGCACGGTGCTGCAGGGTGTCGCCGCGGAATTTTCCGCGCTGGGTTTTCTATCGGGCACATTGGCCGCGTTCGGCGCCACCGGCATTGGATGGCTGTTGGCGCAGCGCCTGTTCTCGCTCGAGTACACCCTCGATCCGATGGTGTGGGTTGCCGGCTTGGTGTGCGGCACGGTGCTCGTGGGTTTGAGCGGCACGCTGGCGACGCGCAGCGTGATCAACACGCCGCCCATCGTCACCCTGCGCGACGATTGATGCTGCCTCGAGAGGGCGGCTACTCGACCTCGAGCAGCAGCCAGCCGATCGCAACCGGAATGCCGCGCGGCGGCAGCGCCTCGATGCGCACGGTATAGGTGCCCGCGGACAGGCCGGTGGAATTCAATGTCAGCCGCAGCTCGCCGTTGGAATCCTTCAGCAAGTTGTTGAGGACCAGTGCGCGGCCCTGATCTTTCTTGTCGACGAGCATGCGAAATTGCACCAGCTTCTGCGTGTAGCCAAGATCGATGTGCAGATCCATCAACAGCGGCGCCGCGCGGCTCAGTTTGATCTTCGCCTTGTCGATGCCGGGCGCGTGGTCCGGAGAGATGTAGACGTTCTTTTCGGCGGCGGGCTGCACCAGCGGCCCTTGGGCGAGTGCGTGCTTGGTGTCCTCGAGCTTTCCCTGCAGCAACACGTACTTTCCCGCGAGCGACCAAAAGGCCACCAGGCAGATGAACGCAACCGCGGCCAGGCCGATGAGCACGTAGATGCTCTTCCACCAGGGCGGCTTCGGTTCGCCCAAGTCAACAGGTTTGCCGCTGGCCTCGAGCAGCTTGAGGCTGGCATGCGCGCGCTCGGACAGCTTGAGTTCGTTCAGGTAATCCGGGTGTGCACGGCACCATTGCTCGAGGTCGCGAGCACCTTTGAAGGGCAGTTTATTTTCCAGGTACCGTTCGACGAGCTTGTGATCTTCGATGAATTTACGATCGAAGCGCGGCGAGATGGGCGCTGGTTTTCCTCGTTCTATGGTGCGGGCGTTCATGGCGATCATTACCTGGAACGGCTATTTTGCCGGGTCGGACGCGCACAATATGTGAAATGATCGGCATATGGGCCCGCCCGCCCGGCGGGGCTGAGACCTGAGTCACGAATTAGCTCGGTCGCCCGCCCGCTTCCATGACATCGCATACGGCCACAATGGCCGCCTCGCGCGTGCTGGACTTGCGCCATACCGCCCCAACGGTGCGCGACGGCGTGGGCTTGTGGAACGGCCGGATCGCCAGGCCGCGCTGCGAGCCGTACGGTGATTCCACCGCCATTTCCGGCAGCAAGGTGACCCCCAAGCCTGCCACCACCATCTGACGCAGGGTCTCCAAGCTGGTCGCACGAAAGTCCTGCGCCTCGTGCACATCGACGCGGCTGCAAACCTCCAGCGCCTGATCGCGCAGGCAATGGCCGTCCTCCAGCAGCAGCAAGGTCTGGCCTTTCAGGTCCTGGACCTTGATGGTGCTCTTGGCGGCGAGTGGATGATGGGTGGGGAGCGCCACGGTAAACGCTTCTTCGTACAGGGCGCGCGACTCCAGACCCTCTCCCAGCAGCGGCAGGGCCATGATCCCCAAATCGATCTCGCCGTCGCGCAGACGTTTCAGCAGCGCTTCGGTTTGGTATTCATAAAGCATCAGGCCCAACTGCGGCACCGCCTTGCGGATCTTCGGCATGACGCGGGGCAACAAATACGGTCCGATGGTGGGGATCAGGCCCATCTTCAACTTGCCGGCGAAAGGATCGGTATTGCTGCGCGCCAGCGCGATGATCTCCTCGCTCTCATCCAGCATGCGCCGCGCGCGCACCACAATCTGCTTGCCCACCTCGGTGAGCTGTATGTTCTTCGGCTGCCGTTCCACCAATTTCACACCCAGGAATTCTTCCAGCTTTTTCAGCTGCGCCGACAAGGTCGGCTGGCTGACGAAGCTGCGTTCGGCCGCCTTGCCGAAGTGACCGGTGTCGGCCAGCGCCACCAAATACTTCAGGTCCTTGAGATTCATCGATTGCTACCCATAGATACAGCCTATCAGTTTCATCAGAACAATCAATATGACTAATATATCAGCGGCTGCTAGCATGCGGCCCAGTTGTCGAAAACCTGTCTGAGGAGTGTTTACATGTCTCTGATCAATACCGAAATCAAGCCATTCAAAGCGACCGCCTATCACAACGGCAAATTCGTGCCCGTGACCAACGAAACGCTCAAGGGCAAATGGTCTGTCTTCGTGTTTTATCCCGCGGATTTCACCTTCGTATGCCCGACCGAGCTTGGCGATCTCGCCGACAACTATGCCGAATTCAAGAAATTGGGCGTCGAGGTCTATGGCGTGTCCACCGATACGCACTTTGCGCACAAGGCCTGGCATGACACGTCGGACACCATCAAAAAGGTGCAATATCCGCTGGTCGGCGATCCGACCGCGACTTTGGCGCGTAATTTCGAAGTACTGATCGAGGGAGAAGGCCTGGCGTATCGCGGCACCTTCGTGATCAATCCGGAAGGCAAGATCAAGGTCATGGAAGTGCATGACAACGGCATTGGCCGTGACGCCAAGGAACTGCTGCGCAAGGTCAAAGCCGCTCAATACGTGGCTTCGCATCCGGGCGAAGTGTGTCCGGCGAAGTGGACTCCGGGCGAAGAAACGCTCAAGCCGTCGCTGGACCTGGTCGGCAAGATCTAAGAACGCAGGTAGAAGGCAGAGGGAGCGCAGCATGCTCGATTCCAATCTGAAACTTCAGTTGCAGAGTTACCTGGAGCGCATTTCGCAGCCCGTGGAAATCGTCGCGTCGGTCGACGACAGCGACAAGTCACGCGAAATGCTCGAGCTGCTGAATGACATCGAGTCAGTCTCCGGCCTGGTGACGGTGGATCCGAAGCGCGACAGTGCGCAGGTGAAGCCGTCATTTGCCCTGCGCCGTCCCGGCTCAGAGGCCCAGGTCCGCTTTGCGGGCGTGCCGATGGGGCATGAATTCACGTCCCTGGTGCTGGCACTGCTGCAGACCGGCGGTTATCCGCCGAAAATCGATGAACAGATCGTCGAGCAGATCCGCGCTCTGGACGGCGATTACAACTTCGAGACCTTTGTGTCGCTCACCTGTCAGAGCTGTCCGGACGTGGTGCAGGCGCTGAACGCCATGGCCGCGCTCAATCCGAAGATTCGCCATACCATGATCGATGGTGCGGTGTTTCAGAACGAAGTCGAGCGGCGCGAGGTGATGGCCGTGCCGGCGGTTTTCCTGAACGGCGAACCCTTCGGCCAGGGCCGCATGGAGCTGGCCGAGATCATCCATAAATTAGACTCCGGCGCGGCCAAGCGCGAAACGGAGAAATTAAATGCCAGAGCGCCCTATGATGTGCTGGTGGTGGGCGGCGGGCCCGCGGGCGCAGCCGCCGCGATTTACGCGGCGCGCAAGGGCATCCGCACCGGCATTGCGGCGGAACGCTTGGGCGGTCAGCTGCTGGACACGGTCGGCATCGAGAATTTCATTTCAGTCAAAGAAACCGAAGGTCACAAGTTGGCCTCGGGGTTTGAGCAGCATGTGACGACTTATGATGTGGACGTGATGAATTTGCAGCGCGCGGAAGCCTTGATCCCCGGGGAGCTCATTACGCTCAAGCTCGCGGGCGGCGCTTCGCTCAAGGCCCGGTCGGTGGTGATTGCAACCGGCGCACGCTGGCGGGAAATCAATGTGCCCGGCGAGCGCGAATACCGCAATCGCGGCGTGGCCTACTGCCCGCACTGCGACGGACCCCTGTTCAAGGGCAAGCGCGTCGCCGTGATCGGCGGCGGCAATTCCGGCGTCGAGGCGGCCATCGATCTTGCCGGCTTGGTCGAGCACGTCACACTGATCGAGTTTGATCCGCAGCTGCGTGCCGACGCGATCTTGACGCGCAAGCTCATGAGCCTGCCCAATGTGGCCGTGATTACCGGAGCACAAACCACGGAAGTCGTCGGCGACGGCCAGCGCGTCATCGGCCTCAAGTACAAGAACCGGGCCGGCGGCGAGATTCGCGATGTCGAGCTCGCCGGAGTATTCGTGCAAATCGGCCTGATCCCTAACACCGATTGGCTCAAAGGAACGGTCAAGCTCTCGCCGCGCGGCGAAGTGGAAGTCGATGCACGCGGGCAGACTTCCGTCCCGGGCGTTTTCGCCGCCGGAGACTGCACCGTCGTGCCCTACAAGCAAATCGTCATTGCGGTGGGCGAAGGCGCCAAGGCGTCTTTGAGCGCCTTCGATCATCTCATTCGATCGCCCCTGTCAGCGGCTGCGTGAGGCATGGCGGAAACTGCGCCACCACGTCGATTTTCCGCAGGGGTCGTGGTGGTGCATGTAGCAGGCGGCGCCGTGCAGTACCTGCTCTTGCGCGCCTATAAGAATTGGGACTTCCCGAAAGGGTTGGTCGAGCCCGGCGAGCAGCCATTGGACGCGGCGCTGCGCGAGGTGCGCGAGGAAACGACGCTGGAGAATCTGGTGTTCGATTGGGGTACGGACTACGTGGACACGGGACCGTACAACAAGGGAAAGATCTCCCGCTACTACGTGGCGCGCAGTGACGCTACCAAAGTGCATTTGCCGATCAACCCCGAACTGGGTTTCCCGGAACACCAAGAGGCGCGCTGGGTGGGATTGGAAACCGCACTCGCGATGGTGTCGCCGCGGCTCAAGCCGGTCGTGCAGTGGGCGAGCGACATCATTGCCGCGCCGCCTGCCAAGAAATCCATCGCCCCCTAAAGGGTAATCGTGCCCCGGCCGATTTCGAATACGTCGCCGCCGACGAACACCTGACGCTCGCGGTTCACATCGAGAAATAGCGTCGAGGGCCGCCCGGCGTATTCACCCTGGGAAATCTGCAGCTGAACCGGCAGGCTGCGCCCCATCGCCAGACACCAGGCGCCGAAATTGGCGGTTGCCGAGCCAGTGGCCGGATCTTCGAGGATGGCGCCGCCGACGGGAAAGAAGAACCGCGCCAAGGCTTGATCGCGGCCGTTCGTGCCGCCGCCGGCACCCGCTCCGCCGCCGGCACCCGCTCCGCCGCCGGCATTCGCGTCGCCGAAGCCGAATATGTAGGCCATGCTGAGACCGTCCTCGCTGCGGACCTTGGCCATCGCCGCGGCTTCCGGAACCGCTCGGCGCACGGCGTCGATGGAGGTGAGCGGTACAACCAACTGTTCCTTGCCGGCTTTGACCCATAGCGGGCGCTCGCCGATATCGCGCTCTTGAAGACCGAGCGCCGCCGCCAGTGTTGCGCGGGGGACATCCAGCTCGCGCGAGGTGGCGTCCGGGGCGGTCAGTGTCCAGCGCTCGCCTGCGGCGCGAACCGGAATGAGGCCGGCCTGCATTTCCAGCACCAGTGAATCGCCGCCCAACTTCAGGGCGCGGCACACATGGGCCGAACCCAGCGTGGGATGACCTGCAAAAGCCATTTCGTACGCGGGCGTGAAAATTCGCACGCGCGCATTTGCGCGGGTGGAAGGCAGAACGAAAGTGGTTTCAGAGAGATTGAACTGGCGAGCCAGCGACTGCATTTGCTCGCTGCTCAAGTTGTCGCCGTTTTCGAATACGCACAAAGGGTTGCCGGTAAACGGGCCCTGATCTTGAGTGAATACGTTGACGATGCGGAACGGATGAGCTGCCATGCGGCCATTATCTCACCCGTCCGCGATCGGTTGGTCAGAGCCTGCGGCCATCTCCATTATCGGTAGGGCCGCACGACCACGACTGGCGCCGGTGCCACCACTCCCACGCGCGGACCGTAGTAACCGCGGTGATAACCATACGGCGCCACCACGCAGCCACTCATGGCAATAATACTCATAGGAATCAATAACATAAACAGATTACGCATGACATCCTCCTAACGATTTTCTGCTTTCATGCAGGTCAACGGGGCAGAAACGAGGGGGATGACAGGATGAACAAACCTTAAGGCGCCCACAGGGGCGCCGAGGCGGGCGATTTACGCGAGCGTGTGAAACACCTTTTGCACGTCGTCGTCTTGCTCGAGCTTGTCGATCAATTCCAGCACTTCTTTTGCCTGATCTTCCGGCAACTCGATCGGCACCGAGCAGATGTACTCGTGCTCGGCGGATAGCGGCGTAATGCCGCGACGCTCCAGGGCTTCCTGCAGCTTGCCGAAATCATTGAAGGCGCCGCGGATCACCAATTGCGGTTCACCCTTGTCGCCGGTGCTGTCACCCATTTCCTCGAGGCCGTAGTCGATGAGGTCCAGTTCGAGTTCGTCATGATCCTTGACATGAGACGGGTCGACACGAAATACGCCCATTTTTTTGAACAAAAAGCTGACGCTGCCGGTCGTGCCCATATTCCCGGCGCCCTTCATGAAAATGTTGCGCAAGGAAGCAACCGTGCGGGTGGGGTTGTCGGTTGCCGTTTCCACCAACAGGGCAACGCCGTGCGGTGCGTAGCCTTCGTAGAGAATTTCCGAATAGTTGGCCGCATCCTTGCCTGAGGCGCGGCGAATGGCCGCATCGGTCTTGTCTTTAGGCATGTTGACGGCGCGCGCGTTCTGCAGCACGCGGCGCAGCGTCGGGTTGGATGCGGGGTCGGGGCCGCCGGCATGGACCGAGATGGCAATGTCCTTGGCGACCCGCGTGAATTGCTTGGCCATGCGGTTCCAGCGGGCGAACATGGCGTGTTTTCTGACTTCAAATATGCGTCCCATGGCGACTATGGTAGCAATACTCGGTCAAACCGCTAGACTTGCGGGTCCATTCTGAAGGCATTCCTATGAGCGCAGTCCCGGCAGACGCGATTGAAAATACCGCGAGTTTCCGCGATCTGGCGCTATCGGAGGCGGTGCTCAAAGCTCTCGCCGATGTGGGTTACGAGTCGCCCTCGCCGATTCAGGCGCAGACCATTCCGGTGCTGCTGTCGGGCCAGGACATGCTGGGGCAGGCGCAGACCGGCACCGGCAAGACGGCGGCATTTGCGCTGCCGGCGCTGACGAAAATCGACCTGAGCCGCCACGAGCCGCAAGTGCTCGTGCTGGTTCCGACCCGCGAACTCGCACTGCAGGTTTCCGAAGCGTTTCTGCGCTACGCCGCGCATCTGAAAGGCTTTCACGTGCTGCCCATCTATGGCGGCCAGAGCTATCAGCCGCAGTTGAACGCCTTGCGCCGCGGAGTGCATGTGGTCGTGGGCACGCCCGGGCGCGTCATCGACCATATGAATCGCGGCACCCTGAAGCTTTCGGGGCTGACGCTGTTGGTGCTGGATGAAGCCGACGAGATGCTGCGCATGGGATTCATCGATGCGGTCGAAAGCATCCTCGAGCAGACGCCGCCCCAGCGCCAAGTGGCCCTGTTCTCGGCCACCATCCCTGCGCCGATCCGCCGAATTGCCGCGAAGCATTTGCGCACGCCGGTGGAAGTCACGATCAAGAGCAAGACCAGCACGGCCACCAACATCCGCCAGCGCTACTGGATGGTCAGCGGCATGCACAAGCTGGATGCGCTGACGCGCATTCTCGAGGCGGAAACCTTTGACGGCATGCTGGTGTTCACGCGCACCAAGCAGTCAACGGTGGAGCTTGCGGAAAAGCTCGAGGCGCGCGGTTTTGCGGCGGCGCCCTTGAACGGCGATATCGCCCAGCCGCTGCGCGAACGCACGGTTGCGCGCCTGAAGGCGGGGCAAATCGATATCCTCGTGGCCACCGACGTAGCCGCGCGCGGCCTGGACGTGGAACGCATCGGGCATGTGGTGAACTACGACGTGCCCTACGACACCGAATCCTACGTCCACCGCATCGGCCGCACCGGCAGAGCGGGGCGCAAGGGTGAAGCGATCCTGTTCATTGCCCCGCGCGAGCGCAACATGCTGCGCGCCATCGAACGCGCCACGCGGCAGGTGATCGAACCAATGAATCTGCCGAGCGTGGACGCCGTCAACACGCTGCGAATTGCCAAGTTCAAACAACGCATCACCGAGACCATCGCCAAGGGCGATGCGAATCTCTACCGGCCGGTGCTGGAGCAATTGGAAACCGAGTCGGGTTTGAGCTTGATGGACATTGCGGCGGCACTCGCGCACCTCGCCCAAGGGTCGACGCCTTTACTGCTGGCGCAAAAATCGGAGCGGCCTGCGGAAGCCCGCGCGCCGCGCCCCGAAGAACCGCGTCGCGAGGAATCACGCCGCGAAGAACCGCGTCGCGAGGAACCGCGCCGCGAAGAACCGCGCCGCGAGGAGCGCCCCCGCAAGTCCGGTCCTGCGCAGATGGAAACTTTTCGCATCGAAGTCGGGTCTGTACATGGGATCAAGCCCGGCAATATCGTCGGCGCCATTGCCAACGAGGCCGGCATCGAGGGAGTGCACATCGGCCGAGTCGATATTCGCGAGGATCACAGTTACGTCGACTTGCCGGAGGGCATGCCGAAGGAGATATTCAAGCAGTTGCAGAAAGTGCGTGTGGCCGGGCGGGAGCTGCGCATCAGCCGCGTGAGCGAAAAACCGCCGAAGCCGCCGCGCGCGACGTTGGGACGCCATCCCGGAACGCCGCACAAAGAAGCCCGGCCGGCGAAGCCGAAAATCTCGGCGCGCCGCCGCGCGAAAGATTAGTGGTGAGAACCTAACCTAGAGGAGCGGATCATGGGCAAGGGTATGGATCGAAAAAAGGAAGACAAGAAAAAGCCGACCAAGACGTTGGAAGAGAAGCGCGCTGCCAAACGCGAAAAAAAGGCAGCGCGAGGCTGACGCGGCAGGCGGACTTCTAGCCACGCGGACTTCTAGACCACGCGGCCGCGTCGTCCGCCTGAGCGAAAGTCGCGGATATTGGCCGCCATCTCGTCTATGCAGCGCTGCCGCGCTTCGCGCGCAGCCCAGGCGACATGCGGGGTCAGCAGCAGATTTGGGATTTGGCTGTCGAGCAGCGGCTCGCCGCTTTGCGCCGGTTCCTGGGGCAGGACATCGATGCCCGCACCTCCGAGCCGCCCCGCTTTCAGGGCGGCGGCGAGCGCTGCGCCGTCGATGAGCGCGCCGCGTGCGGTATTGATCAGCAGGGCGTCGGGCCTCATCAGCTTGAGCTCACGCGCGCCGATGAGTCCGCGGGTCGCATCGGTGAGCGGGCAATGCAGGGAGACAATGTCCGCGGTGGTCAGCAGTTCATCGAGCGGCACCCGGCCCTCTTTAGGCGGCGCTCCAGGACGGTTGGCGACGACAATCCGCATGCCGAACGCTTCGGCGATGCGGGCAGCACCGCGCCCGAGCTCGCCCCAGCCGATCACGCCGAAAATCCGGCCGTGCAGTTCGCGGATGGAATGCGACAGCACTGCTTTGGCTTCATCGCGCGCCCACGAGCCATCCTTGGACAAGCGCGAGAATTGATCCACATGCTGCGTGAGACTCAAGATCAGTCCCCACACGTGCTGGACCACGGAGGCCGTGCAATAGGCGCGCACGTTGCAGACCGCGATGCCAAGCTCGCGTGCGGCGATCAGGTCGACGTTGTTGGTGCCCGTGGCGGCCAGCGCGACGAGTTTCAATCGGGGAGCGCCGGACAGCAGCTCGCGC
Source organism: Steroidobacteraceae bacterium (assembly GCA_035488895.1). Taxonomy (GTDB): domain Bacteria; phylum Pseudomonadota; class Gammaproteobacteria; order Steroidobacterales; family Steroidobacteraceae; genus Bog-1198. Next base: position 10,436 of record DATHKV010000034.1, on the reverse strand, counting down.
GTCAGATCGAGCTTGTTGAGAAGCGCGATGTCGGCATCGCGAATGCGCGCGGCGCTTTGAGCCTCGCTCGAGTCGTACACGACCAGGTTGCCCGACGCTTCGCGCAGCGAACCCAAGTCAAGATCGCCGTTCGAGACGGTGTCGTAGTCCAGGAATACGGTTTTCAGCGGCTGCGCGTTCATGACGGGTTAGAATAAGCGACTTACATGAAGATTTCCGCAGTCAAAATTCTGATCGGCGCGAACGTTTTGGTGTTCCTGCTGCAGGGCATGTCGAACGGCCTGGTCGATGAGCTGTTCGGTCTGTGGCCGCTGCAGCCCATCGAAGGCCATGTTTATTTTCATTTCTGGCAGATCGTGACCTATGCGTTTCTGCATAGCACGGCGCACATCTCTCACCTGCTGTTCAACATGCTCGGCCTTTGGATGTTCGGCGAGGAAATCGAACGCTATGTCGGACCCAGGCGGCTGCTCGCCTGCTATTTCGCGTCGGTGGTGACCGCGGCCTTGAGCCAGCTGTTCATTCCCATGCTGTTTGGCGCGCCGCCGGCGCCAACCATCGGCGCCTCGGGAGGGGTATTCGGTCTGCTGCTCGCGTATGCCGTGATGTTTCCGCATCGCAAAGTCGTGCCGCTGATTCCGCCGATTCCGATGCCGGCGTGGTTGTTCGCGACGATCTATGCCTGCATCGAACTTTTTCTGGGCGTCACCGGGTCACTGTCCGGCGTCGCGCACTTCGCCCATCTAGGCGGCATGGTGGGCAGCGCATTGGTGCTCATGCAATGGCGCGCGAGCGCTCGGGCGAGGCTGGGCAAAACCCGATAGGCTTGCAACATGAACTTGAAAGCACTCATGGGCTCGATCGGCGTCCTGCTAATGGCGACCGCGGCTCCCGCCCACGCGGAGTGGGTCACCCGCGTGACCGACGGCATCATGGGGACGCGCATCACCGTGGAGCTTTGGTCGGAGGACCGCCGATCAGCCGAAGCGGCCATCGACGCGGTTCTCGACGAGATGCGCCATGTCGATGAGTCGATGAGCACCTACAAGCCGACCAGCGAGGTTTCCTTGGTCAACGCCGAGGCGGCCGATGGACCCATGCACATCAGCAAGGAGCTTTTCGAGCTCCTTGGGAAGGCCAAGGAGTACTCGGTCCTCACCGATGGCGCATTTGACATCACTTACGCCAGCGTCGGCTACCTATACAATTTTCCGAAGCACATCAAGCCGGACGATGCGCAAATCGCCCAGGCGCTGCCCGCGGTCGATTACCGGCATGTGATTCTCGATCCGAAGGCCCAGACGGTGCGGTTTTCCCAGAAGGGCGTGCGCATCGATTTGGGCGGCATCGCCAAAGGCTACTCGGTCGATCGCGGCATCGATGTGCTCAAGGCGCGCGGCGTGACCCGCGCCTATGTATCAGCCGGCGGCGACAGCCGCATCATCGGCGATCGCTTCGGCAAACCCTGGATGGTGGGTATTCGCGATCCGCGCAAGGGAGAAGGCGAGGTCATCGCGAGCATCCCGCTGGTGGACGCAGCGATCTCCACCTCCGGCGACTATGAGCGCTTTTTTGACGAAGGCGGCGTCCGCTATCACCACATTATCGATCCGCATACCGGACATTCCGCCAGCAAGGTGCGCAGCGCAACGATCATCGGGCCTTATGCCACGCGCACCGACGGCCTCTCGAAGACGGCATTTGTGCTGGGCCCCGAGCAAGCCATGGAAATCTACAATCGCATCGATGACATCGACGCCATCATCGTCAAGCTCGACGGCACAGTGGTCTTTTCAAAGGGCATGCAGCGCGGCAAGGCGGGCGCGCCGCCGCCGAAGTAGCGGCGGCCGCGGCCTCAGCGAAAGGCGATGATCTTTGCCTCTTCGCAGGCGCTCAAATAATCGCTGACTATTTCCAACGGGATGGGACCGAGTTCTCCGGACACGGCGTCCCGGATGTCGGCGACCGATTTCTTGCCGTCGACGAAATTGACGATTTCATAGGCGTAAAGAGCGCTTTTGTCCTGCACATTGACAAACCGGCTCGACCCCGCACTCAACAACTGGACCTTACGCAGCCGCTCCTCGCCCAACCGGTCGCGCAGCACGTCATCGTTCTGAAACGTCAGGGGGCCGAACTCGCCGATGCGATGCGGAACCCGGGCGGCCGCGCGCGTCGTATGCCACGCCGGAATTCCGGCGGCGTCCGGGCCGCGCAGCGCCGCGGCTTCGGTCAGCCAGTGGTCGAATGTCTCGGCCTGGGATTTGAGCGCCTGCGTGAACGGAGCGAGCGCTTGGCGTTGGCTGCGCGTGAACACGGCATAGGACTGCAAGGCGGCCTGCTCGCGTTTGAGCGCCTGGGTTAGGAGGTTGTGGGCCTCGAACAGGGCGTCGCGGGCCGGTAACTCCGGCTGCTGTGCAAGTTCGAGCGCCCGCTTGAACCCATCCGCCAGCCGCCGTTGCGCGCGCGCCGCAAGGTAGGGCAGCACCAGCGGAGATTGCGATGCCTCGAGCGCGGCGTAGCTATAGCCGGAGGCCGCGCCCAACAGCGCCACGCGCCGCAGCTTGGTGGGATCGATCTGCAGCAGCGTGTCATGATCGGTATGAATATAAATGTCCGGCCAATCGCGCAAATACAGTGAGGGCACGGCGATGGTGGACGAATCATAGTCGTCGTGATCGCTGCCCTCCGCGTACGGCGTCTCGTCGACGAAGAAGGCGTTGCGCGTGCCGGGGGCGCCATTGCGGTTTTCAACCACGGCCGCTTCCTCGTGGGTGCCGTCCTCCGTATACGCCGTCGCCGCGTCGCGAATGGTCTCGGCGAACGCCGTGCCGATGTCGGTGATGAACGTCGGCAGGGACCACGGCGTTTCCGTCACGTGCAAGACGGATTTGTTCTTGAATAGATCGCCGCCCACCATGTCCATGTGAACGTCGGCGCGCATCGACGCCCGGATGTCGGGGTGGCGGCTCAAAAAGGCCATCGTTCCCTCGACTTCAGGACCCCAGATGAAGCGCAATGTCCGGCTCGGGCGCTTCAGGCTGCCATTGCCGATCAGGTGCGCGAGAACCCGCGCGGATTCCAGAATCGTCACGCAACCACTGCCGTTGTCGTTGGCGCCGGGTCGTTGGTGATCAAGGTGGCAGCTGTAAACGATCTCCCCGGCGGCGGCATCGGTGCCCGGGATGGTGCCGGTGACCACCGTCCAGTGTCCGGCGCCGACTTCCGCCTTGACATGGGCGCTCAAGCGCACGGGGTGCCCCGCGGCCATCTGAGCGCGAAGGTCGCTCGCCGTGCCGCGCGACACCATGAAGGCAAAGCCCTGCGGCAGTGATCCATCCAGGTGTCCCCAGCGCACCACGGTGCTATCGAGCCCTGACCAGGCCGTGCTCTGGTTGGGCATGTCGCTGACGATGCCGGCGGCGCCATGCTTCTCGACCGCCAGATGCTGCACCGCCGACAGCACGCCGTCCGCGAGCACGATTTTGCCGCGGACGTCCTTGCCGTCGTAGTCCGACTCCGAGGTTCCCGCGCCCACATCCACCAGCGGCGCTTCAACGTCGGCGCTGTGGCTATAGTCGGCCAACCGTATGGGGTCGGTGGCCCAGTCGCCGAGCAAGGTGTGCTGCGGCTCGATCTGCCATAGGCGCGCGCTCTCGACAGTCCAAGCGATGTGCGAACGCATCAGGCCGTATTGAATCTTCCCGTCGATAGGAAATTGTTCGGCGCGCACATCGGAGAGTCCGTATTCCTGCGCGCGCTGCTGAACGAAATTCGCCGCCTGATCGAACTCAGGCGTGGCCGGAACGCGGTGCAGGCGCGTCAATGCGCGCAGGTTTTCATAGGGGGCGGCACCGCTGGATTCATGGCGCAGGGCCGACCACTCGGCGTCCGAGAGGAAGGGGTGCTGAGCCCACGAAGGGCAGGACTTGGCGAGCAGCAGCAGGGCAAGAATGGCGGGAATCAGGCTTCGATACACGAGAAAGACCTCGCTTAATTTTGGCCCAAGGATACGCGATCGGGCGGATATACTCGCGGCTGAGGTGTGGGGAATAAAATCGGTGCCCGATGAGTCTTAACTCCATGGATGACAAGCGCGCTCGATTCGAGGGGCAGGTACTGCCTCATCTCGACGCCGCGTACCGGTTCGCTCGGTGGCTATGCCGCCCCGGCGAGGCCGACGACGTGGTGCAGGATGCTGTTTTGCGCGCTTTTCGAGGTTTCGATGCCCTGCGGGGCTCCGATGCAAAGGCGTGGCTGCTGACCATCGTACGCAATTGCCATTTGACGGCGGCCAAGCAGCAGCAACGCCGAGGCCTGGTGCCGCTGCCGGAAGAGAACGATGCAGCCGACGGTCACGCCATGATCGCCAACAACGACAGCCCGGAGAGCGAAGCGATTCTGTCAGATCAGAAAAAAGTCCTGGATCGGCTGGTGGCCTCGCTGCCCGAGGAACATCGCACGGTATTGATGTTGCGGGAGATCGAGGAAATGGACTATGCGCAGATCGCGGCCGTTACCAATGTGCCAATCGGCACGGTGATGTCGCGCCTGGCGCGCTCTCGCGCCGCCCTCAAGGTCAAGTGGATGGAAGAAGTGGAAGGAGCACCGCGTGCAGTGCGCTGAATCGCTCCGGGTGCAGGCCTATTTCGACGGCGAGGTCGATGCGCTTTCCGCCGCCGAGATCGAGCGGCACGTCGAACATTGCAGCGAGTGCCGAGCGCTGCTGCAAGATCTTGAAAAGGTTCGCACCGCCTTGCGCGAGGGCATCACGTACGCCGCGGCACCGGCGGCACTGCGCACGCAGATCCTGCAGGCGCTCGATCAGGAAGAGGCTGCGCAGGAAAGCACCGTGTCCCCACAAACCAGCAGCGTTGCGGCACGGCCAAGACATCGGCCGCTGCCGCAGTCGAAGGGTTGGCGCGGACGCTCCTTCTGGACGGGAGCGCTCAGCGGCATCGGCGGCGCCGCGCTCGCGGCAACCATTGCCTTTTTCGTCGTCATGCCGGCCGTCAGCCCGTTGAGCAATGAACTGGTGAGTGCACACGTGCGCTCGCTGATGCCGGCGCACTTGATCGACGTGGTCTCCACCGACAAACACACCGTCAAACCGTGGTTTGCGGGACACGCCGATGTCTCGCCGGTGGTTTCAGACTTCGAATCGCAGGGTTATCGTTTGGTCGGCGGCCGCGCGGACTACATCGAGCATCAGCGCTCGGCCGTGGTGGTCTACCAGCACGGGGCGCACGTCATCAACGTGTTCACCTGGGCCGCCGCCGGGCGCTTGCCGAGCAATACCACGCGCAGCGGCTACCATCTCGCGTTCTGGCAGCAGGGCGATATCCAGTACTGCGCCGTGTCGGACACGGGTTGGGAAGAACTCTTGGGATTAGTGCGTTTGTTGCGCGAGCAGGGTTGAGCGCATTCTAAGGCGATGGGCCGGGCGGCACAAAAATAGCCACACCATGGCCGGTCTTTTTGTAGATCCCCAAGGATCCGCCGACCCCCACGCCGACTGCGGAGTTGCTCGAGACGGAACTGGAGCCGACGCCCGATCCGACCGAGCCGGTTTGGCGGTCGGAGAAGCCCTCCAGGATCAGGCCGTTCGCGCCCACCTTGGCTGCCTGCTCCTTCAATCCTGCGATCACCTTGTCGACCGTCTTCTGACCGCCGGTGGTGAAAGCGCTGCTCTTTGAGGCATTGAGGACGGCGATCTCCTCGAACATCGCCGGCGGTTGCCAGTAAAGCTTCACCTCCGCCGGTGAAATGGCCGGACGCACCCTGCCGGTCACGACAACGGAGTCGGTGGCGCAGGCAGCCACACAGAGCGCGATCACGCCGGAAAGCGCGAATAAGCGCCAGGCGGCTGTTGATTGAATTTCCATCGGGCACACCTCGAGCCTTAAGTCCTGCGGCTAAAAATACGGGATTCCACGGCGGAATAAAACCTACCGCTCCGCAGTCTTGTTTCCTGAACCGTAACTAAAAGGAGTGAGATATGTCCGACAATCAATCATCGTTATCGCGCCGCAATGCACTGAAGTGCATGGCGTTCGGCGGGGCGGGAACCCTGTTTGCGTTGTCGGGCGGGGTATTCACGCCCATCAATCTGGCCTTGGCGGCCGGCAACAAAGAGGCGATCTCGAAGCTCGGCCGACCCCTGTTCGTGCAAATCAGCGACACCCATATCGGCTTCAACAAGGACGCCAATGGCGACGTCAACGGCACGCTGAACCAAACCATCGATGTCGTGAACGGCATGGCGGACCAGCCGGCGCTCATCATCCACACCGGCGACATCACCCACTTGTCCAAGGCAGCCGAGTTCGACACGGCCCAGCAGCTGTTTTCGCGCCTGCGCACCACCGAGATGCACACCGTTCCGGGCGAGCACGACACCACCGATGCCACCGTCACGGAGTACTTCAATCGCTTCGGCAAAGCCTCCGGCAACAAGGGCTACTACAGTTTCGATCACGCCGGCGTGCACTTCATCGGGCTCATCAACGTTCTGCAATTCAAGCCGGGCGGGCTGGGCACGCTCGGCGCCGAACAGCTCGCGTGGGTCGCCGCGGATCTCAAGGGCCGATCCGCGAGCACGCCCATCGTGGTCTTCGCGCACATGCCGCTATGGACGGTCTATGAGCCCTGGGGTTGGGGCACCGGCGATGCCGACCAGCTCATGGCCCAGCTGCGCCCCTTCGGTTCGGTCACGGTGCTGAACGGACACATTCACCAGATCGTGCAAAAGGTGGAAGGCAACGTCACGTTCCACACGGCGCGCTCGACCGCCTATCCGCAGCCGGCCGCGGGCGAAGGCGCAGGTCCGGGGCCTCTCAAAGTGCCCGCGGAGCAGCTGTCGAAAATGCTCGGCATCACCAGCGTGTCGGTCGTGAAACATCCGGCGGTACTGGCGCTCACCGACACGACCATCGCATAACTTAAGAATTTCTCAAACTCGAAGGATCAATCATGGATTTCAATCGATATCGGTTGCAGCTCCTCGCTGCAGCAATGGCAATGGTGTGCACGGCCTCGGAAGCCGCCGTCTCCAACAGCATCGAAGTGAAGGATTTCATGTTCATGCCCACGACCTTGACGGTTAATGCCGGCGACAAGGTGACCTGGGTGAACAAGGACGACGAACCCCACACCGTGGTGAGCGATACGGGAATGTTTCGCTCCAGCGCGATGGACACCGACGAGAGCTTCTCGTTCAAGTTCGACAAGCCCGGCACGTATCACTTCACCTGCTCGATTCACCCGCGCATGGTCGGGACCATCGTCGTCAAATGAGCAGGAGGTCCAAGATAACGCTGATTGCCGTCGCCGCGGTCTTGGCCCCGGCGTGGGTCGCCGTGCTGTTCGTCGAACTGGGCTTCTACAACATCGGCGCCGATGATCACCATAACAAGGCGACGCTGGCAATCATTGAACAGCTGCGCGACCGATCCATCGACGCTCGCTTAGGTCCGATCAAGCCGCAGCTCGAGGCGACGCCCGAAATGGTCAGGGCCGGTGCCCATCATTACGCGGTGCTGTGCGCCGGCTGCCATCTGGCGCCCGGCATCGCAAAGTCGGAGGTCCGCACCGGGCTCTATCCGCATCCGCCGAATCTCGCGCAGGAGGAGATCCAGGAATCGCGGCGCGCGTTCTGGATCATCAAGCACGGTATCAAGATGTCCGCGATGCCTGCCTGGGAAAAGACCTTGGACGATGCCGCGGTCTGGGACGTGGTGGCGTTCGTGCGCAAAATGCCGGGCATGAGCCCGGAAGACTATCAGCAGCTCGCCGCCACCGGGAATTCTCGGGCCGGTTCCTAGTCGCGGAAATTACTGAACTGCAGCGGTACGCCGACTTCCGCCTTGCGCAGGAATGCGATCGCCTCCTGCAAGTCGTCGCGCTTCTTGCCCGTGACTCTGACCTTGTCGCCCTGGACCTGCGCCTGCACCTTGAGTTTCGAGTCCTTGATCAGGCGCGAGACTTTTCTGCCGGCCTCGGCATCGATGCCGTGTTTCAGTATCACCAACTGCTTGGCCCGCGCGAGATTGGTCTCCGGATCCTTCACTTCCAGGCAGCCCACGTCGATGCCGCGCTTGGCGATGCGCAGCTTCAAAATTTCCAGCATTTGCTTCAGTTGAAATTCCGCCGGCGCCTTCATGGTCACCGTCGTCTCTTCCAGCTCGAAGCTGGCGCCGGTGTCCTTGAAATCAAACCGCTGCGTCAATTCGCGCACCGCCTGATCGACGGCATTGGTCAGTTCATGCGTGTCGATTTCCGATACCACGTCGAATGAAGGCATCAGGTTTCCGCCAGCAGCTGATCCAAGGTGCTCTTCACTTCGGTCACGAACTGCACGTAGTGATCGCCCGTGGCGGGACCGGTGTAGCCGGTGTGGATCTTGCGCACGTTGCCCTTGCGGTCGATGAATACCGTGGTGGGAAACGCGACGAAGCTCTGAAGCATCGGCAGCTTCTTGCCCGCCTCGTCCTTGTCCGAGATGCCGGCGATCAGCGTGGTGTATTCGATGCCGTAGTGCCGGCGGAATCGCTTGGTGGCCTCGGCTGCCCGGGGGAAGTCGCCGAAGTGCTCGAATTGCAGCGAGACGATTTCCAATCCCTTGCCGCGATAATCCTGGTAGAGCGGCTCGAGAAACGCCGCCTCGTCGTGGCAGTTCGGACACCAGCTGCCGGCCAGGGCCACGATCAGCACTTTGCCGCGAAACTGCGGGTCCTGGGACGAGACGGTTTTGCCGTCGAGGTCCGGGAATGCAAAATCGAATTGCTTGACGCCCGCGCGCATGGCGGTTACGCCGTAGGCATCGGGAAGCTTGGCGGCGGCATCGCGCTTGCCGACCCATTTCTCATGAAACGCGAGGCCCGACCACCAGTTGCCGTCAAGGCCGCCGTCCGCGGTGATCTTGGCCTTGTAGAGAAACACGTGGGCGCCGTCGAAAGTCGACAAGTACAGTTCATCGCCCTTCACCTGGCCGGCGAGATAGCGATGATCGCCCGTGGTGGTCAGGATCGTCCCCCTGACGGCATCGTGAGACTGGCTGAATTCGCCGAGCGCCACCTCGGGCACGCCGCCGTCGTCGATGAATTGCACCGCCCATCGGCCCGAGACGTCCGCGTTGTCGCTCGCGGGAGTCTTGAAGAATCGGTACGTGTCTCCCAGGGTGGCGCGCAGCGGGACATGCTGGTTTTTCTCGTTCGGTTTGACCAGAAAAATCTCGCCCTGCAGCCGATCTCCCACCGCATCCGCCTTCAGGACATTTTCATAGCCCGGCATGCGTATTTCCAGATGGGAACCGGCGATCTTGACGTCGCTCAAGAGGAGCCGCTCCTCGCCATTGATGAGATATCCGATCGGCTTCGAGTCCTTTTGCGCAAGCTCCAGGCCAAACGGCAGTTCGCCCCCGGGTGTTTGCAGCACGACCCGATAAATGCCCATTTTTACATCGTTATTCACGCCGGGCGCGGCCAACCTCGGCGGCTCGCTGCGCTGGCAGGCGCAGAGAGCAAGCCCAGCCAAGCCTAAAATCAGCGGCGATTTGAATGTATCCATGCTGCAACCCCAATATTCCCTAACGATACCCGCGTGCCTGCAAGGTGAATAGCTTCGCATATTGGCCGTCGGCCGCCATCAGCGATTCATGGCTGCCGCGCTCGACGATGCGGCCTTCCTCGAGCACCAATATCTGGTCGGCCATGCGCACCGTCGAGAAGCGATGCGAAATGACGATGGCGATGCGGTTGCGCGTCAGCTCGTGGAAGTGCTCAAAAACCTCGGCTTCTGCGCCGGCATCGATGGCCGCAGTGGGCTCGTCCAGCACCAAAATATCGGCATCGCTGCGCATGAAGGCGCGCGCCAGCGCGATTTTCTGCCACTGCCCGCCGGACAGCTCGCGCCCATCCTTGAACCACTTGCCGAGCTGAGCGTGGTAGCCGCCGGGAAGCTGTTCCACGAATTCGGCCGCCAATCCCTTGGTAGCGGCAGTGCGCCAGCGTGCCTCATCATCGAAGGCGCGCACATCGCCCGCGCCGATATTTTCGCCCACCAGCATTTGATAACGGGCAAAGTCCTGAAAAATGACGCCGATGCGCTGGCGCAGCGCCGTCTCATCCCAGTCCTTGAGGTCGAGTCCGTCGAGCAGAATCCGTCCATGCGTGGGCTCGTACAGCCGCGTCATCAATTTGATCAAGGTGGTTTTTCCGGAGCCGTTCTGCCCCACCAGCGCCAGGCTTTCGCCGGGGCGGACGTGAAAGCTGACCCCCGAAAGCGCGGGCGACGCGGCTCCCGGATAGACGAACGACACGTCCTCGAAGCGGATGCCGTCGCCCGGTTCGGGCCCCGCGGTCAGCCGGCCATGGACGTTGCCCCGGCCCACGGGTTGTTCCAGATATTCGAACAGGTTCGAGAGATACAGGTTGTCC
>DATHKV010000033.1:0-2264 GCA_035488895.1 Steroidobacteraceae bacterium | reverse complement strand
GTTGAGCACGTACGGCAGAGAGTTCGTGCAGTTTGCGCAGGCCGCACGCGTCGAATTGCGCAAAGTGGTGTGGCCGAGCCGCACCGAAACCTTTCAAACCACGTACGTGGTGATTGGTTTTGCGATTGTGATGGGTGTGTTCTTCTTTGTGCTTGATTGGATTCTGACCTGGATGACCCGCCTTTTGGGCGGCACCCCGGGTTAGCGGACGCGGAGCTTATATGTCCTTGCGATGGTATGTGGTTCACGCGTATTCGAACTTCGAGCACAAGGTCTCGGAGTCTCTGAAAGAGCGGGTCAAGCGAGCCGGCCTCGAGGCCAAGTTCGGCGAAATTCTCGTGCCCACGGAAGAGGTGGTGGAAATGCGCGACGGTCAGAAGCGCAAATCCGACCGCAAGTTCTTCCCGGGCTACGTACTCGTGCAAATGGAAATGGACGAAGACACCTGGCACCTCGTGAAGGAAGTGCCGAAGGTACTGGGATTCATCGGCGGCACCAGCGACAAGCCGGCGGCCATCACCGACAAGGAAGCGATGTCGATTTTGCGCCGCGTCGAAGAGGGCGTGGACAAGCCGAAGCCGAAGGTGCTGTTCGAGCCCGGCGAAGTGGTGCGCGTGACCGACGGCCCGTTCAACGATTTCAACGGCGTGGTCGAGTCAGTGAATTACGAAAAGAACCGGCTGCAGGTGGCGGTGCAGATCCTGGGGCGTTCGACGCCCGTGGAATTGGATTTCTCGCAGGTCGAGAAGGGTTAAAGGTTTTCTGGCGGGGCGCAGCGCCCCGTTGAAAGGTCGGCGCGTAAGCGCCTAGAAACAGGCGTAAGCGCCTGAACAAGGGGAGCTCCGGCGACGGGGCGTTTGCACCCACAGGAGTCTTAAATGGCGAAGAAAGTCACGGGCTACATCAAGCTGCAGATCCCTGCAGGCCAGGCCAACCCCTCACCGCCCGTCGGCCCCGCATTGGGCCAGCAGGGCGTGAATATCATGGAGTTCTGCAAAGCCTTCAATGCGCAGACCCAGGCCTTGGAAAAAGGATTACCGACCCCAGTTGTGATTACGGTATACAGCGACCGCAGCTTCACCTTCATCATGAAGACGCCGCCCGCGTCCGTGCTCATTGCCAAGGCGCTCGGTATCCCCAAGGGCAGTGCGACGCCGAACACGGCGAAAGTCGGGAAAGTGACCCGCAAACAGCTCGAGGACATCGCCAAGATGAAGATGCCCGATTTGACCGCATCCAATTTGGACGCGGCCGTGCGCACCATCGCCGGCAGCGCTCGCAGCATGGGCGTCGACGTGGAGGGAGTGTGACATGCCAGCCTTAGCCAAACGTACGAAGACTTGGAAGGAAAAGCTGCCGCCGGGCAAGCTTTATCCGATCGACGACGCGCTGAAGCTCGTGAAGGAATTTGCGACTGCGAAATTCAATGAGTCCGTGGATGTGTCCGTGAATTTGGGGGTCGATGCCACCAAGTCGGACCAGCAAGTCCGCGGCTCGACGGTAATGCCGCACGGCACCGGCAAGACGGTGCGCGTGGCGGTGTTTACGCAGGGCAAGAATGCCGATGCCGCCAAGGCGGCCGGCGCCGACATCGTGGGTTTCGAGGACCTGGCCGAAAAAGTGAAGGCCGGACAAATCGATTTTGACGTGGTGATCGCCAGCCCCGATGCCATGCGCATCGTCGGTCAGCTCGGTCAGATCCTGGGTCCCCGCGGCCTCATGCCGAACCCGAAGGTGGGCACGGTGACGCCGAATGTGGCGGAAGCCGTGAAGAACGCGAAGTCCGGCCAGGTGCGCTATCGCACCGACAAGGCAGGCATCGTGCACGCGCAGATCGGGCGCGCGAATTTCGAGCCGAGCGCGCTGAAGGAAAACCTGCTGGCGCTGGTGAACGATCTGCAGAAGATCAAGCCCGCGACATCCAAGGGCGTTTATCTGAGAAAGCTGACCGTGTCCTCGACCATGGGTCCTGGCGTGACGGTCGATCAGTCGAGCTTGGGATTGCTGAAGATTTAGTTCTTGATTTTTAAGGGCGGGGCCGCATCGGCCCCGTTGAAAGGTTGGCGCGCAAGCGCCTAACGAGATGGAGGGCTGCGTGAAGCCGCAAGGCCGAGCGCACCCATCATCGAAGACCGCAGGCGAGCTTTTGAGCAATGCAAAGCGCTCGAAAGAGGCTCTTAAAGACAGCCTGCGCAGATGGTGGGACCGGAATCAGGATTTGCCTGAGAAGGTCGCACCGACGAGTACTCAGGTACTCAAGGGTG
>DATHKV010000032.1:0-6257 GCA_035488895.1 Steroidobacteraceae bacterium | reverse complement strand
TGCGCCGGTCTTGGCTCTGATCGGCAGCTTCGCCGCGGCAGCCCAGGAGGCGCCCATCGCGCCCGAAAAGAACCTGTGTGCGTCGCGCGCCGAGCCGGTGGCGGTGGGCAGCGTGCAATGGAACGGCTGGGGCCGCGATCTCTCCAATACGCGCTATCAGCCGGAACCCGCCATTCGTGCCATGGACGTACCGAAGCTCGCCCTCAAATGGGCTTTCGGTTTTCAGGCGGGTGCGGAATTCGGCCAGCCCACCCTGGTCGACGGGAGGCTGTTCGCTGCGAGTTCGACGGGACGCATCTATGCCCTCGACGCCAAGAGCGGCTGCACCTATTGGACCTTTGATGCGCCCGCGGGCAGCCGCACGGCGATCTCGATCGGCGAGCTGGGACAGGCGAAGCGTGCGGTCATTCCCCGCAAACTGAAGCGCACGCTGGCGCATCTTGAGGTCATCAAGGCGCCGAGCGCGGCGTTTTTCGGCGACGATACCGGCACCGTCTATGCCCTGGACGCGCAAAAGGGAACCCTGCTGTGGAAAACCCAGGTGGACACGAATCCGTCGGCGCGCATCATCGGTTCGCCCACCTTGTACAAGGAACGGGTGTATGTCGCATTGGGGTCGGACGAGGATAAGAAATCCACCGATCCTAACTACCCCTGCTGCACTTTTCGCGGCAGCGTCGCGGCGCTCGACATCGCGAGCGGCCGGCTTCTCTGGAAATCCTATACGGTGCTCGAGGAGCCGCAACCCACGCACAAGAACAGCGCCGGCGTTCAGGAATTCGGACCTGCCGGCGCAGCCGTTGCTTCGCCGCCGACCATCGATCCGAAGCGCGGCGTTCTATATGTCGGCACCGGCCGCTCCACGACGGCCCTGGAGCTCTCGCTCACCGATTCGATCGCGGCATTCGACCTGAATGACGGCAAGCTGCGCTGGGTCAAACAGCTGACCGTAAAGGGCGCGCCGGCGAGCAGCGCCTTTACCAGCCCGCCGGTTTTGCGCACCTTGAGCAGCGGCAACGACATCATCCTGGCCGCGCAGACGTCGGGCGTGGTGTATGGACTCGATCCCGATCACGGCGGCGAGATCCTGTGGCAAACCCGGGTGGGCGCGGATCCTGAGGCCGGCGGCATCGCCTGGGGCACCGCCGTCGATTATCGTAGTTTGTTCGTCGCCGTCGCTGGATCGCTGGCGCACCCCGCCAATGGCAACGGCAGCTTATGGGCGCTCGATCCGAAAACCGGCACGGCGCGCTGGCATACGTCGGCACCGACGCCGGCCTGTTCCGCGGCCGATGCGCCCTGCTCGCATGCACAGTCGCAGGCCGTCACCGTCATGCCGGGCGGCATCTTTTCAGGATCGATGGACGGGCACCTGCGCGCCTACTCGACCATCAACGGCAAAATTCTCTGGGACTTCGATACGGCGAAGACATATCAGACGCTGAACGGGGCTCGCGCGAGCGGCGGCCCGCTGGATCACGGCGGGGCGACCATCGTGAACGGCAGCGTGTACGTCAATTCGGGCAACGCGCTGCTGGCGTTTTCAGTGGATGGGAAATAGGGCGCACGGAAAAAGGACGCAATAAATATTCATGGTATGTTCTACGCGAATGGCTTTGTGGGCGATCGGCGTTTGCTTGGCGGGTGCGGCGGGCCTTTCGCATGCGGCCGATCAGACTCAAGCAGCGGCGCTGGAAAATTCGGTGGTCAAGATTTTCTCGACCATGCGTTATCCGGATCCTTTCAAACCCTGGACCAAGCAGGCACCCAGCGAGGCGACGGCCTCCGGCGTGGTCATCGAAGGCAAGCGCATTTTGACCAACGCGCACGCCGTGCTGTACGCCAGCCAGGTGCAGATCCAGGCGAATGCGGCCGGCGACAAGCTGTCGGCGACCGTGCTCGCCATCGCACCCGGCATCGACCTGGCAGTGCTGCAGCTCGATGATGCGAGTTTCTTCGACACGCATCCGCCCGTCGCGCGCGCGAGCAAGCTGCCGCAGATCAAGGATCCGGTGCTGGCGTATGGATTTCCGACCGGCGGCTCATCGCTGTCGATCACCAAGGGCATCGTGTCGCGCATTGAATTCGCGTCGTACAACTATCCGGTGTCGGGGCTGCGAATTCAGATCGACGCGGCCATCAACCCGGGCAACAGCGGCGGCCCGGCGATTGCCGGCGACAAAATGATCGGCCTGGCATTCAGCCGGCTCGGGGGCGACAGCCAGAACATCGGCTACATCATTCCGAACGAAGAAGTGGATCTGTTCCTCAAGGACATTGCCGGCGGCCACTATGTCGGCAAGGCCAGCCTGCACGATGACCTGCAGACCCTGGAGAATCCCGCGCTGCGCGAATACCTCAAGCTGGACAAGGGCGTCGAAGGCATGGTGGTGCACCGGCCGGACAAGTCCGACGCTGGTTATCCACTGAAGGAATGGGACGTGATCACCCATATCGGCACTACGCCGATCGACAATCAAGGCATGGTCAAGATCGACAAAGACCTGCGCGTGCACTTCAGCTACATGGTTCAAAGGCTGGCAAAAGACGGCAAGTTGCCGCTGACGGTGGTGCGCGCCGGCAAGCCTTTGAAGGTGGAGCTTCCCGTCCTGGCGGAGTACCCGACGCTGGTGTCGGATCTGCATGGCGAGTATCCGTCGTATTTCGTCTACGGTCCGATGGTGTTTTCGCGCGCGACCCGGCAGTTCCTGAGCGCCTTTGAAAACAACGCGGGCTTGTTGCGCATCCTGGGCTACGTGAAGAGTCCGCTGGTGACCCGGTCTTTCGACCCGCCGAGCGACGACCTGCAGGAATTGGTGATCATTTCCTCACCGTTTTTTCCGCACAAGCTCGCCAATGGCTATTCGAATCCGGCCGGCTCGGTGGTGTACTCGGTCAACGGCACGCCCGTGAAGAGCCTCACGCACCTGGTGGCGCTGCTGCGCGATCTGAAGGATCCGTTCGTCACGCTCGAATTTGCCGGCAAGTCCGGAGAAGGATTGGTCTTTTCGAGAACTGCGCTGGCGGCGGCGACGGACGACATCCTCACCGACAACGGCGTGCGCGCGCAGGGCTCGCCGGACATGTTGGCGGTGTGGCAGCCGAAGCCGGGCACCTGAGCCGCGCCTACTTGGCGTCGACCAGCTCCGAGACTTCGCGGGCGTCGGCCCGCTTCATCGGCCGCCCGTCCACCGGCGAATAGGGCGATTGGCGGATGCCGTCGATCGGGAACACCGTGGCATCGACCGTGCGGCCGTTGGCCTCGAATCGCAGCGCCGGATAATTCACGCTGCGCTCCGCGTCCATTTTGACGCGCCGTTCGTAGAACTCATGCGGCACGCCGATTTCCAGCAGCCGAATCGCGACCGACTCGGAGGCGTCCGCGAACAAATGCAGATTGATGTCGCTGTAATTGGTCGCGGTTCCGGTGAGCACCGAGCCCACCAGGCGCGGTTGAAACTCCGCCAAAATCCGCATCGTGTCCAATGCGATGCGCCGCTGTTCCTTGAGGGTGTGATCGTGGGTATCGCGTCCGAACAGGCGCTGATGCGCGCGCAGCGCATCCTCGATCTCGATGTTTTTCGGCAGCACCGCGACGTCGTTGACGCCGAGGCGATCGGCAGCCTTGCGCTTGGCCTGCAGGAAATCTTCAATACCATGTTCGGCCATGATTCTCGCGGCCTCTTG
This sequence comes from Steroidobacteraceae bacterium, assembly GCA_035488895.1. Classification (GTDB taxonomy): domain Bacteria; phylum Pseudomonadota; class Gammaproteobacteria; order Steroidobacterales; family Steroidobacteraceae; genus Bog-1198. The sequence continues at coordinate 2,570 of DATHKV010000032.1, read as the reverse complement.
TGCGAGAGCGCGGCGTAGATCTTCGGCACGCTGCGAAAACTTCTTGGGCATGGCTCCTAGAATATCGGTTTATCGCCTTCCGGGTTGTTCGGGTTCTGGCCCTCGTACAGCTCGGCCTTCGGCAGATTTCCTTCGATGAATTTTTCCATGATGCCGGTGGGATCGTCGGAACTCGCCAACAAGCCAGTCTTCGGTGAGATTCGCACGCTAACGATGCCGTCGGGGATGGGGACGCCACGCGATGGTGCTCCTTCGAGCGCGGTGTGCATGAAATAGGTCCACGCGGGTATCGCGGTGCGGCCGCCTTGCTCGCCCTCACCTAGCGAACGGTCCGAGTCGAAGCCCACCCACGCGGTCGTCACGATGTCTGCGTTGAAGCCGTTGAACCAAGTGTCGTGTGCGTCGTTGCTGGTGCCGGTCTTGCCGGCGATGTCGTCCCGGTTCAGCGATTTGGCGCGCTGCCCCGTGCCGCGGCGGATGACGTCTTTCATCATGTCGGCGAGCAGATAGGCGATCTGCGGGCTAATGATCTGCGGAGCCAGATTCTTGACGGAAATCATGCTCTTACCATCGTGAGGCCCCTCGTCCAGACCGCCGGCTGCCTTTGCGCTGGCAGCGATGGTGCGGGGGCTGGGTCCATCAGTGACGCGGCCGCACTGGGAGCAGGCGATGGCGGGGTCGGCCTGCTGCAGCACCTTGCCCGAGGCATCTTCGATCCGATCCACGTAGTAGGAGCTGACCTTGAAACCCCCGTTAGCGAAGGTCGAGTAGCCGATCGCGACCTGCAACGGACTCAATTCCGCCGTGCCCAAGGCCAAGGTCAGGTCGTTCGGCAGTTGCGATTTGTCGAAGCCGAAGCGAGTTACGTATTTCCAGGTGTAGTCGCCCCCGACCTCGCGCATCAAGCGCACTGAAACCAAATTCTTGGACTGCGCCAATGCGTCGCGCAGCCTGACGGGACCGCCAAACCGGCTCTCAAATTCCTTCGGCCGCCAGGCCTGTTCCTTGCCTTCCTCGTCGATCACGACCGGGGCGTCCGGGAAGACGCTGGCCGGGGTAAATCCCTTGTCGAAGGCCGCCGAGTAAATGAAGGGCTTGAAGCCGGAGCCTGGGTGACGCCGTGCCTGGGTGACGCGGTTGAACTTGCTCTGGAAGAAGTCGAAACCGCCCACCAAAGCCACGATCGCGCCATCGCGCGGATCCACTGAAACCAGGCCGCTTTGAGCCTCCGGCACCTGTACGAACAGCAGCGATTCGGGCGTGCGTCCCACGGTGTAAATGACATCGCCCCGGCTGAAGATCTCTGAGGCCTCCTTGGGTGCACTGTCGACCCTCTCCTCGGGCAACTGGCGGCGGGCCCAGGACAGCCTTTCCCAGGGCAGTGTGACCACGCCAAGATCCTTGACGTAGATCTTGGCGCTGCGAGCCTCCACCTGCTGCACGATCGCGGGTTTCAACCCGCCGATGATGGGAAACTCCTCCAGTTGCGCATCGAACTGGGCGGGCGTGACGATCTTCGACATGTCGACTTTGGCGGTCGCGCCCCGAAAGCCATGCCGCAGGTCGTATTCCAGCAGGCCGGTTCGCAAGGCCACGGTGGCGGCGGCCTGCAGGCGCGAATCCAGGGTCGTATAGACCTTGTAGCCGGCCGTATAGACAGCATCGCCGTACTTGTTCTGCATGTCGTTGCGGACCATTTCCGCCAGATACGGAGCGTCGACCTCGATTGCGGCGCCATGCAGGCGCGACTCCATGGGGCTCGTCTTGGCTTGGTCGTACTCGGACTGGCTGATGTAGCCCAGCTCGAGCATTCGTCCCAAGACATGGGCCCGGCGCACCTTGGCGGCCTCGGCGCTGGCAACCGGATTGACCATGGAGGGGGCTGTCGGGATGCCGGCGAGCGTCGCCATTTCAGCGACGCTCAGTTGATCCAGACCCTTGCCGAAATACACTTCGGCCGCGGCGCCCACGCCATAGGCGCGCTGCCCCAGGAAGATCTTGTTGACGTACAAGGAGAATATCTCCTCCTTGGTGAATTCGGCCTCCATGAGCAGGGAAATGTAGATTTCGCTCATTTTCCGCTTCATGTCGCGGCGCGGGGTCAAAAACATGTCCCGCGAGACCTGCATGGTGATGGTGCTGGCGCCCTGGCGGATGCCCCCGGCGCGCAAATTGGCCACCGCGGCCCTAAGGATTCCCTGCCAATCGACCCCGTGATGGCGGAAAAACCGGTCATCCTCAGTGGCCAAAAAGGCCTGAATCAGCTTCGGGGGCAGCTGGTCGTAGCGTACCGGGATGCGGCGCTGCTCGCCGATGGACTGAATCAGCTTCCCGTCCCGGGAATAGATGCGCAGCGGCACCTGCAGCTGGACCTCCCGGAGGCTGCCCACATCGGGCAAAGCCGGCCTCAAGTAAACATAAGCACAGACATTGGCGAAGACAATCAGGACTATTAAGCCAACTAGGACTGCACAAATGCGCGAGATGAGAACTAGATAACGTCTGGGCACAGGAAACCGTTCTAACTTATTGCGTCGGCGGACATGGGCAGCATATTACCGCCGGTGACG
>DATHKV010000031.1:0-3096 GCA_035488895.1 Steroidobacteraceae bacterium | reverse complement strand
TCTAACGGTCAGCCTTTGTGTTTTTATTAGACAAACTTGGGATTTATTAGACAGTAGGGATGTATCGAAGCACAGCAAATGCCTATAAAAAGAGTGCCCCGGGCAGGAATCGAACCTGCGACCTAGCGCTTAGGAGGCACTCGCTCTATCCACTGAGCTACCGAGGCAGGAAAGAGAGGCCGGAGTCGGACTACCGGCCTCTTTTGATGGTGGAGGAGAAGGGGATCGAACCCTCGACCTTCGCATTGCGAACGCGACGCTCTCCCAACTGAGCTACTCCCCCTAAAAGGGCGAAGAATACTAGCAGCAAAGCCTCGTTCTGCCAAAGAATCGCGTATGGGGGTCCAAAGCTTAGGCTAGGATGTTGCGCAGGAGAAAAAAATATGCTGAAAGCGGGCGAACGAGCGCCGGAATTCACTCTTCCAGATGATACGGGGACGGATCGATCCCTAACCGAATTGCTCAGTTCCGGTGCGATCGTCCTGTATTTTTATCCCGCCGACTTCACCCCGGGCTGCACGCGACAAGCCTGTGTATTGCGTGATTTGCACGACGACGTGCAGCGAGCCGGCCTGCGCGTGGTCGGCATCAGCCCTCAAGGCCCTGAGTCGCATGCTCGATTTAGAGCCAAGTACAACCTGCCGTTCGTATTGCTCTCCGACGAGCAGAAGGCCGTCATCAAAATGTATGCCGTCAACGGACCCTTGGGATTCGGTGTTCGCCGGGCGTCATACCTCGTCGATGGGAGCCGCCGTATTCGCGATTCTGTCCTGGCCGATTTCATGATCGCGCGGCATGCGGATTTCGTGCGCAAGGCCGTGGCGCTGCGCAGCGCGAATCCTCCTCAATAGCTCAAGCGCAGGACATTCGCCCGGCCGACGCTCGGCACCGTCACGATGTACATGGTGCTGAAGTCGTGTTCGTCCATCTTGGGTATGTCATCCCGGTCGGACAGGGCCGCAACCAATTCCGGTACCGTGTTGCTGTGTCCGACAATCATCACGCGCTTGCCGCTGTTGTCCCGCAATGCCCGATGCGCCAGCGCCTTGGGATTGTCCGCCGGAGCGACGATGGGAGTTAGCCCAAGCCGGGCCGCCAAGGGCGCCGCGGTCTGGCGGTTGCGAAGAGTCGGGGAAGTGTAAATGACGTCCAGGCGCCCCGCTCCCTGAACCGCGCCGAACATCCGCACCAGCAGCATCGCCCGCGCCTGGCCGGCCTCGGACAAAGCCGGATCGGGCTCGACCAACTCCTTTTCCGCATGACGAATGACGATGACCGTGGTCGAGTTCGCCGTGAACCACACCAGCATCGCGAGTACCGCAACCGTGAAAAGCGCAAATGCCGCGATTGCGGTCAACCAAACCGGCATCAAGAACGGTCTGCGACGAACATTCGCGCGCTCGCTTTTCATGCCACCATTCTAGCAATGAATGTGAATCCCTTATGCACGCTGCAAATTATCGTTCTGGCAGCCGGTTTTTCGTCCCGCATGGGCCAAAGCAAGCCGCTGGCCCGCGTCCATGGGATTAGTTTGTTGCGCAGAGCGCTGATCGCGGCCGCTGGTCTCAAAGGACCACGCATCACCGTGGTCATCCCGAGCAAGGCGGCGGGGTACCGCCGCGAAGCGCACGGCATGCAGGTACGTTGGGCGGTCAACACGCGGCGCGCGCAGGGCTTGTCCAGTTCGGTGCGCGCAGGAATAGCCGCAGCACGCCATTCGGCGGGGATTTTGATCATGCCGGCGGACCTGGCCAATCTTAAGGGCCGGGACCTTGAGCGCCTCGTTCATCGTTGGCAGGCATCGCCGCGCCGCCTGGTCGCTCGACGCATCGATCGTTCAGGAGGGATACCTCTAATTCTGCCGCGCTGGCTCTACGGCCGAGCCCTCACGATCGAGGGAGACGCCGGGCTACGGCACTTGGTAGGACAATTGGCGGCTGAGCAGCGGGTGCTGGTGGAGCTGCCCTCGGCGGCGGCCGACGTCGATACCCCGGAGGATCTTCACAATGTCCGGCGCCGCTACCGATCTTAGGACTTACGACCAGTGCGGATATTCGCGAAACGCCCTTACGGCCGCATCGATGCCGGCGCGCGGCAAGTCCATGTGCGTCATCAAGCGCGTTCGGGCAGCAATGGATGCGAGAATTCCCCGTTTCTTAAGATGTCCCTTTAGGTCTTCGATTTGCAGCGGGGCGACTTCGAGGTAGACCACGTTGGTCTGGGGCGGCGCGACCTTTAATCCGGCGTCCCGTAAACCCGCAGCCAAATATTCGGCATTTTCATGATCCTCGGCGAGGCGCTGCACGTGATTTTCCAGGGCATACAGGCCTGCTGCCGCCAGCACACCCGATTGCCGCATACCGCCGCCCAACGCTTTGCGCCAGCGCCGCGCATCGGCAATGAAAGCTCGGGAGCCCATCAATATCGATCCGGCAGGAGCACCCAGGCCCTTCGACAAACAAACCGAGACCGAATCAAAACCCGCGACCGCCGTACGTTCGTTGATTTTCAGTTTGACGACGACATTAAAAATACGCGCGCCATCCAGATGCGTGGCAAGGCCGCGGGAGTGCGCAAATTCCGTGACCTGCTGCTGGTAATCCAGCGGTAGCACGCGGCCTCCGATCGTATTCTCGAGCGCCAGCAGTCGGGTGCGCGCGAAATGATAGTCATCCGATTTGATCGCGGCGGCGATGCGCGCAAGCGATATGCCGCCATGAGGCTCGTGCTCGAGCGGTTGCGGCTGAATACTGCCGAGGACGGCCGCCCCGCCCTGCTCGTATTTATATGTGTGCGCTTCCTGTCCCACCAGGAATTCATCGCCGCGCTGGCAGTGAGCCATCAAGGCCGCCAAATTGCTCTGCGTGCCGGTCGGAAAGAACAAGGCGTTCTCGAATCCAAACCGCTCCGCGGCAACCGACTGCAGCCGGTTTACGGTCGGATCATCGCCGAATACATCGTCACCGACTTCGGCGTCCGCCATGGCCGCGCGCATGCCCGACGTCGGCCGCGTTACCGTGTCGCTGCGCAGATCGATCACGGTTTGGGCGGGTCAGCGTCCGGTTTGGGCGGGTCGGCGTCCGGCGTGAAAGTCTT
>DATHKV010000030.1:0-31326 GCA_035488895.1 Steroidobacteraceae bacterium | reverse complement strand
TGAATCTGATCGAACCTGTGCAGATCGATATTGAGTTCGTCAACGGCAGCGAGACCAAATTGCAGGGTCTTTACTGGATTGCAGCCGCCGCGCTCAAAGCACTGCCTGCGGCACAGCTGGCGGAGCTGCGCGATCGCGAGTTTCTCGAATGGATGTATTTTCAGATGGCATCCATCGCGCATGTATCCGCGCTGGTCGCGCGCAAGAACCTGCGGCTCTCCGGCGTGACGGCCGCGCGCGCCTAGGAGAAGCGGACGTGGTTAACGCTGACCCGCGACCGGTTAGAAAAATCCTCATTGTCGGCGGCGGCACAGCCGGTTGGATCACCGCGGGCGTGCTGGCGTCGCGCTATCCACGACGTGGCGAGGAAGGCATCTCCATCGCGCTGATCGAGTCGCGCCAGCAGCCGCCCATCGGCGTCGGCGAAGGCACCTGGCCGACCATGCGCGCCACATTGAAGCAAATCGGCGTCACCGAAACCGATTTTCTGCGCGAATGCGACGCCTCGTTCAAGCAAGGCTCGCAATTCGTGGGATGGGTGGACGGCAGCAATTCGGACGCCTACTACCATCCATTTACGCTGCCGGTGGGCTACGAAGAACGCAACCTCGCACCTTATTGGCTCGAAGATCCGCGCGGCGCAAGCTTCGCGGACAGCATGTGCTTTCAGACAGGTCTCTGCAGTCAAGGCTTGGCGCCGAAGCAGATCACCACGCCGGAATTTACGGGTTTGGCGAACTACGCCTACCATTTGGACGCCGGGAAATTCGGGCCTTTTCTGCGCCAGCACTGCATCGACAAGCTCGGTGTCGAGCATGTCTATGACGACATCGTTCGCGTCGAGGCCAGGGAGGGCGGCGACATATCGCATGTGGTGACGAAGTCCGGCGAGTCGCTCGCCGCGGATCTGTTCATCGATTGCAGCGGATTTTCGGCGCTATTGATCGGCAAGCACTTTGGCGTGCCGTTTCTCCCAAAAAAGGATGTGCTTTTCATCGACAAGGCCTGGGCGGTGCAAGTCCCGTACCGAGTCGAAGACGCCGCAATCGGATCGGTCACTCGGGCGACTGCTCAGTCCGCGGGGTGGGTCTGGGACATCGGCCTTACGACCCGCCGCGGTGTTGGCTACGTGTTTTCCAGCGGCCATATGTCGGAGGAGGGCGCGCTCGAGGAATTAAAGGGCTACCTGGGCGCGGCGGGTGATCTGTCGCCGGACTTGAGCTTTCGAAAAATCGACATCAATTCGGGCTATCGCCAGAAGTTTTGGACTCGAAATTGCGTTGCGGTGGGACTCTCCGCCGGATTTCTCGAGCCTCTGGAGGCATCGGCCATTGTCATGATCGAGCTGTCGGCGAAGTCCATCGCAAATTTGCTGCCGAGCTGCCACGGCGGCATGCAAGAAGCCGCGCGGCTATTCAACGACACCTATCGCTATCGATGGGAACGCATCATCGATTTCCTGAAACTGCACTACGCGCTGAGTCGACGCAGCGACTCCCGCTTCTGGATCGACAATCGAGCTCGCAATTCGATTCCGGATAGCTTGGGCGAGTACCTGGAATTCTGGCGCGATCACTGTCCATGGCACGAAGACTTCTGGCATCGTGAAGAAGTATTCTCGGCGGCGAGCTATCAGTACATCCTCTACGGGATGGGATTTCAAACTCGTCCCGCTCCCTGGTTGTTGAACGACCGCGACCGGAATCTGGCCCGAGAAAAAATGAACGAGACGGCGCTGCATGCCAAAACGCTCGCGGCGTCGCTGCCCAGTAACCGGGAATTGCTGTCCAAAGTGCGGCGATATGGATTGCAGAAAGTCTAAGGGAACGACCCCTCGTTAGTCGCGCTAGGCGCCACCTAGGCGTTCGTTTTCTGCTTCCACTCCCCCGATCTGGGGATGGTTGCCTGCGATGTGTTGCGGCAGGATTGTTTCCACGGCCCCTTCACCAAATAGCGGTCTGTTGCCCTACCCCCCCCCACCAGCTAATGGGCATGCACATCGAGAGAAGGGGCCGCTTTTTCTAACCGCAATTACCGTCGAGGGGCTGTTAACCTGCGGATCTCCCTGTCCGAACATCTCGTGCATGCATGAAACACCGTCAGAATTCTCGTACCGCCCTGACGATCTGTGGCTTTCTGCTGCTGTTCCTGACGGGGTCCGCCTCGGCGCTCGATGCTCACAGGCTGATTTCCCAATACGCGCACACCGTCTGGAAGGTTCAGGACGGCTTCCCACGCGGCCCGAACACGATCACTCAGACAAAGGACGGGTACGTCTGGATTTCAGGCGGCGGCGATCTGCTTCGATATGACGGGGTGACCTTTGCTCCGCTGCCGCCGCAGAAATCCTTCCAAACGAAGCAGGGCATCAACTCGCTCTTGGGCAGCCGCGACGGAAGTCTGTGGATGGCGACGTATCAGGGGGGCTTCAGCCGCCTCAACAAGGACGGCGACCCATTCAGTTTCTCGATCAAGAAGGGCGGTGTTAACAGCATTATTGAGGATCACGCCGGCACCATCTGGATTACTCGCGATCACTTACTCGGCAGCGAGGGGGCGCTTTGCAGAGTCGTTGGAGACGATCTGAAATGCTATGGCAAGGACAAGAGCGATGGCAACCCCGCCCATATCGCGACCGCCCTTGCCGAAGACAGTTCAGGAGACATTTGGTTCGGATGCCAGATGGTGTGCCGCTGGAACGGGAGTTCCATCAGCCATTACATGGAAGAGCAGATGGATCATCCATCAGGGGATGGCGTGGTAGCGCTTGCTGCCGGGCCCGCAGGCTCGGTCTGGGTGGCCATGGACGGCGTCGGGCCGGGGTTGGGAGTGCGCCATTACAGCAACGGCAGGTTCCTGAGCTACGAGGTCCCCGGGTTCAATGGCGCGACGATTCGAGCGACCGCTTTGTTTGTGGATCGCCAGCAAACTCTCTGGGTCGGAACAGCGTCTCAGGGTCTCTACCACATTCATGATGGCCATGCGGATCAATACGGCGCCGCGCAGGGACTGACGGGTAACGAAGTGCGTTCAGTTTACGAAGACCGGGAGGGGAATCTGTGGCTCACCACTGACAAGGGTGTGGATCTCTTTCGAGACACGCCCATCGTCAGCTTCTCCTCGACCGAGGGACTAAATGGCGATGCCGGCGCTGTCATTGCCCGAAAAGACGGATCTGTCTGGATCGGGGTCAAAGGGGCCCTGGCCATCATTCATGGCGACTCCGTTTCACTGACCACGGTGGCTGACAAGCACCCCATTCAAAATGTGTATGCGCTGCTCGAGGACCACTCGGGCCAAGTTTGGCTGGGTATCGATCGCACAGTGATGCGGTACGAGCTCGGCAAGTTCTCTGAGATCAAGAGGCAGGACGGGCGCCCGCTAGATCACATCGGAAAAATCATTTCATTTACCGAAGACGTTGACGGGAATATCTGGGCCATCGCGTTCGACGATCCGGGGCGCATGGACCATCTGCTGCGCATCAGAGACCGCCGGGTGCAGGAGGACGTTGACCTCTCGTCGCTCGTACCACGACGCGCTCATTTTCTGGGCGCGGATCCGGCCGGTGGAATCTGGATCGGCACGGGAGATGGAAAACTGGCGCACTATCTGAATGGCGTAGCGAAAATTGTCTATCCCGGACGCAGCGACGGCCCCCGGCTCACAATGTTCAGCCTTGTCGTCGACTCGGCGGGAGTCGTGTGGGGCCCGGCCAACCACGGCTTGTATCGATGGGACCACGGCAAATTGAATGTCATGGACCCGCACAACGGCTTATCGTGCCCCGAGTCCACTGCAGCGCTCATGGATCGCTCCGGGTCACTATGGCTCGAGGGAGACTGCGGCTATGAGCGGATTCCCGCGACAGACCTGGCGAATTGGACCGCCCGCCCCGAAGACCAAGTGACAGTGACAACCTTAGGCACACTCGATGGGGCGGACTCGGGATGGAATGAGGACCGGATCCAGCCGAACGCAGCAATGTCACCCGATGGTCGGCTCTGGTTCGTCGGCTCGTCGTCTATCCAAATGATCGACCCCGGGCGCTCATACAAGAACCCGACGCCACCGCCGGTACATGTTGAAGGGCTCGTCGCCGACGGAAAAAGCTACACACCGGCTTCCCCCATCACTCTTCCGCCACTGACGCGAGACCTTCACATCGACTACACCGCGCTGAGCTTCGTCCTGCCGCAAAGGATGGGCTTCCGCTACATGCTCGAAGGCCGTGACAGGGGCTGGCAGGATCCGGGATTGCGCCGCCAGGCGTTCTACAGCGATCTTCGACCCGGGAGTTATCGCTTTCGGGTGATCGCCTCCAATAACGATGGGGTGTGGAATGAAAGCGGAGCGACGTTGGAGTTCAAGGTTGCTGCCGCGTGGTATCAGATGATCTGGTTTCGCGCGCTGTGTTTCGTCGCCGGCGTGCTGCTGCTCTGGGCGATTTATCGTTTGCGGTTGCACCGGATTGCCGGATCCATGAAAGCTCGTTTCGACGAACGCTTGGCCGAACGCACCCGAATCGCGCGCGACCTGCACGACACCTTCCTGCAGACCATCCAGGGCAGCAAGTTCGTCGCCGACGATGCTCTGAGCGCCACTATCGATCTGCCGCACATGCGTCTGGCCATGGAGAAACTGTCGGTGTGGCTGGGACGGGCGACCGATGAGGGTCGTGCCGCCCTGAATTCCTTGCGCACTTCAGCCATGGAGGTGATTGATCTTGCAGGCGGCTTCCAGCAGGCGCTCGAGGAGTGTCGAATCCATGGCCCAATGGAGGTCTCGCTTGAGGCGTCGGGGCAGAGTCAGGAGATGCATCCCATAGTCCGTGACGAGGTATATCGCATCGGGTATGAGGCAATCCGCAACGCCTGCGTACACTCGCACGCCACTCAGATGAGAGTTGAACTCTCTTATGCGCAGGATCTTAGCCTATGTATTAGTGACAATGGCACCGGCATCGATCCCGATATCCTGCATCGTGGCAAGCGAGGGCACTTTGGTCTGCAAAGCATGCGCGAGCGCGCTGCCCGCATCATGGGCAAATTCTCAATCGAGAGCTCCGCTGCTTCCGGTACGGTCATCACCCTTACGGTTCCCGGTGGGATCATTTATCGCACGGTGAATACGCAGCCGCCGGGCGGCTAGAGGAATCCGATTGCCCCTGCACGGGCGACAGCCTGAGCACGAGTGCGGGTCGCGAGTTTGACGAAAATGTTCTTGGCGTGCGACTTCACCGTCTCCGGCGTGATGCCCAGCGACTGCGCGATGCTCTTATTGGACATCCCGCGTGAGAACATTCGCAGGATGCCAGTCTCGCGACGTGACAGCGGGCGATAGCTGGTTGAGGACGATTCTTCGGCGTTCAACTCAACCGTAGACCGAAGAATTGTCGCGATATAGGGCCGCAGATCAGACTGTCGGGGACTATTCGTCGGGAACTCGTAGTAAAGACGCTCTAGCAGCAGCAAGAGCGGCCGGCCGGCATCCACAAAAGCCATGCGCAGACCACGTGCGGCGCCAATCCGCAGCCACGGAATCAAAATCTTGTAACTGTCATCGATGACGCCGTCAGCAGCAGCTGAGCATGCGCGGCGTAGAGCATTTTCAACCGTGGCAAAACAAAGGGCGTCATCAGGCAACAGGGTGTCCACCTCCGCTCCCGTGAGGAGTCGGCATGAGCGCGGGAGCATTCGCGGATGCCCCGGCATGTGCAAGGCGTTTGCCAAGGTACCAGCGACGCGACTCCTCTCCAATCCAAGGACGGGCACTTTCTCTCTGCGCATACAACTCTCGGAGCCTTGGCCGGCGTCGTGTCGGAGTATCTCAAGAGTCCGGGCGGATTCCGTGGATGCAATGGAGACTAGTCGTGGCCACCGGCGGACGCGGCCAAGAGTCTCTGTTTCGTGCAAAATTGCCAGCGCGGCGCGGTGCCGACCCCGATGCAACGAGAGTCTCGCGAGGAGCACGCTCGCGCGCGCGGCGCACTCCAGCAGTCCGGAGGCGCGGATCACGGATTGGCGCGGCCGCAATAGAGCCTCTGCTTCGTCAAACCGACCCTGTTCATACGCCACCTGTGCGAGAAGAGTTGCTGGGAATGTACTCATCGGCGAATTATTGCCGTATCGCACTCGCGCCAGTTGGAGCGCTTCTGTTGCAAGGCTGGCGGACACAGCAAGAAGCACGCGATCAAATGCCAGGGCTGCGCTGACGCAAAGGCTCAATATGCGAAATACGACTTTCCCCCCAACTGGGGCTGCCAAGTAGTCCACCGGGTCCGGCGCGTAGGCCTGCTCGCGTTCCCCGAGCTTCCAGTACACATAGCGGAGAATAGTTGCCGCAGCCGTATCGCGGTTGTGCGAAGGGAGGCTCAACAACGTGCTCAGGGAGGCCGCAAAGTCATCCGCTGCGGCTAGAATCGAGGCCTCGAGGGTCCGAAGGGCGCACGCATAACGAAAGAAGTACGAGCCATTGCGATTGCTCAACAGATCCCTGATCCGTGCCGTCGCCAGTGAGGCGTCATCGAGTCGCATGCTGATCAGCGAAGAGCGGGCCCGAACAATTGCCCGGCGGATCGCCCAGGTATGCTCTGACGAGCCGGCTTGGCTACCACGAGACGCCGGAAATAGCACCACAGAACTACCGCGCGGGGGTGAGTGCATCAACGCCACCGCGCATCTCGGCTGGTTTACCTGAGTCATCGCTTCCCTCCTCGTCCGCCCCCGTGCCAACTCTCCAGCTTGTAGGGTCATCCCCTTCGGGAATTGCCGCCTCCTCAGAAGCCGCAGTAGCTGCCCTATACTCTTGTATAGGGACAAACCGGAAGTTCCCTTAGAATCGACTCCGAGAGGTATCCCCCTGAGCTCCGCTGCGCCAATAAGAATCCTATGCGTTGAAGACCATCCTGTTTTCCGGGAGGGTTTGGCCACCGTTATCGGATCGCAGCCGGATATGCAGCTGGTAGGATCTGCGGGCGATGGGGTGGAGGCGGTAGCTGAATTTCGCCGTTACCAGCCGGACGTAACCTTGATGGACTTGCAACTTCCCGGCTCGAACGGCACCGACGTTCTCATTGCCATTCGAGGCGAGTTCCCTCGAGCTCGTATCGTCATGCTGACAACCTCGGATGGCGATGGTGAGATTCAGCGTGCCATGCGGGCCGGTGCCGCTGCTTACCTGCTGAAAAGCATGGCGAAAGACGATCTGCTGGCAGTCATCCGCTCGGTTCATGCAGGCCGGCGGCACGTGCCGGTGGAAGTTGCCGCTCGCTTGGCCGAGCATCTTGGCGAGGATGACCTTACCGCGCGCGAACTGGAAGTGCTGAGGCTCATTCGCGATGGGTACCGCAATAAACAGATCGCTGACCAGTTGGCAATTGCAGAGACGACGGTCAACTTTCACATCAAAAATCTCGTCGCCAAACTACAGGCAAAGGATAGAACGCATGCGGTGACGATCGCACTGCGCCGCGGGCTGCTCCAGATCTAGCGATAGCACCTATAGATAACCATAGGACGGGTGCTCTACCTTCTCACGTGGCAGGACTGGCGTGGCGGAACTACTGTCGAACGGTTCTTAATCCGGTGGGATACTCTGTGTGCGAACTTCTCAAGCGTGCATGAAACACCGTCGGAATTCTCCGTCGCCTGATTCCTTGCCCCGCTACCGTGCCGCTCTAGCGATCTCTAGCTTTGTGCTGCTGTTCTTTACCGGGACAGCCTCAGCGCTCGATCCACACCGGCTGATTTCCCAATATGCGCACACAGTCTGGCGAGTCCAGGACGGCTTCCCAATTGTGCCGCATGTGATCACTCAGACAAACGACGGCTACGTCTGGATTGGGGGCGGCGGCCTGCTTCGGTATGACGGGGCGACAATGACCCCGGTGTTGCCGCAGAAATTCTTCCCAACCGACACGGGTGTCAACTGGCTCTTGGGAAGCCGCGACGGAAGCCTGTGGATGGCTACCTATCGGGGCTTGAGCCGCCTCAACAAGGACGGCGAGGCATTCAGTTTTCCAATCGAAAGGGGCAGCGTGCAGTACGTCCTCGAGGACCACGCCGGGACGATCTGGATTACTCGCAGTGACCTCCGCGGCATGGAGGGGGCGTTTTGCCGAATAAGTGGAAACGACATGAAGTGCTTCGCCAAGGACAAGAGCGATGGCAATCCCGCGCATTTTGGGACCGCCCTTGCCGAGGACAGCTCAGGAGACATCTGGTTCGGATGCCAGATGTTATGCCGCTGGAAGGGGAGTTCGATCAGCCACTACATGGAAGAGCAAATGGCTCATCCAACAGGGGACGGCGTAGTAGGCCTTGCTGCCGGGCCCGCGGGCGCGATGTGGGCGGCTATGGACGGCGTGGGACCGGGGCTGGGAGTGCGCTACTTCAGTAACGGGAACTTCATGAGCTATGTGGTCCCCGGGTTCGATGGCGCGACCATTCGAGCGACAATCCTTTTTGTCGATCGCCAGGAAACTCTCTGGGTCGGAACAGAGACGCAGGGTCTCTACCACATTCATGACGGCCATGCGGATCACTACGGCGCAGCGCAAGGACTGACCGGTGATGAAGTGGCTTCGATTTACGAGGACAGAGAGGGGGACTTGTGGATCGCGACCGACAGGGGAGTCGATCTCTTTCGGGATATCCCCATTGTCAGCTACTCCTCGACCGAGGGCTTAAGTGGAAGCGATCTCAGTGCGGTAATTGCTCGGACCGACAACTCTCTTTGGGCTGGGCTTAAGGGGGCGCTGGCCATCATTCGTCCGGACTCTGTCTCGCTGACCAAGGAGATTGACGGTCATCCAATTCAAGATGTCTATGCGCTGTTCGAGGACCACACGGGTCAGGTTTGGCTGGGCATCGACGCGACAGTCATGGTGTACGAGCATGGGAAGTTTTTTGAGATCAAGGGACAGGCAGGCCGCCGCTTGGACCAGATCGGAAAAATAGTTTCGTTTACTGAAGACACTGACGGCAATGTCTGGGCCATCGCCCGCGACCAGAGGCAGCACACGGACCACCTGCTTCGCATCAGAGACCACCGAGTGCAGGAGGACATTCGGATCGCATCCCTCGTGCCACTCGCTCATTTTCTCGGCGCGGATCCGGCCGGCGGCATCTGGATCGGCACGGCGGACGGCAAGCTGGCTCACTATCTGAATGGCGTAGCGAACATGGTTTCCAACGGACGCGGCGGCGCCGCCCGGGTCTTGATGTTCGGCTTTTCTGTCGACTCGGCGGGAATCGTATGGGGCGCAACCAACCGCGGCTTGTATCGGTGGGACCGCGGCACGTTGAGTGTTATGGACTCGCACAACGGCTTACCCTGCTCCGGCTTTGGCGCCGCACTGGTGGATCGCTCTGGGTCACTGTGGCTCGAGGGAAAGTGCGGCTATCTGCGGATTTCCGCCGCAGAGCTGGCAAATTGGACGGCCCACCCCGATGCCCAAGTGACCGTGACGACTTTGGGCGCACTCGATGGGGCAGGCCCGGGGTGGAATGCAGACCGGATCCAGCCGAACACCGCAATGTCATCCGATGGTCGACTGTGGTTCATCGGCACATCTCTTCAAATGATTGACCCTGGCCGTTCGTATAAGAACCCGACGCCACCACCAGTACATGTCGAAGGGCTCGTTGCCGACGGGAAAAGCTACTCGCCGACTTCTGCCATCACTCTTCCTCCGCTCACGCGTGACCTTCAGATCGACTACACGGCGCTGAGCTTCGTTCTGCCGCAAAGAATGGGCTTCCGCTACATTCTCGAAGGCCGCGACAAGGGCTGGCAGGATCCGGGATTGCGCCGCCAGGCGTTCTACAGCGATCTTCGACCCGGGAGTTATCGCTTTCGGGTGATCGCCTCCAACAACGACGGGGTGTGGAATCAGACGGGAGCGGCGCTGGATTTCAAGGTCGCTGCCGCGTGGTATCAGATGATCTGGTTTCGCGCGCTGTGTTTCGTCGCCTGCGTGCTGCTGCTCTGGGCCATTTATCGATTGCGGGTTCGCCAGATTGCCGGACACATGAAAGCTCGTTTCGACGAGCGTTTGGCGGAACGTACCCGAATCGCGCGCGACCTGCACGACACGTTTCTGCAGACCATCCAGGGTAGCAAGCTGGTTGCCGACGATGCGCTGAGCGCCACCACCGATCTGCCGCACATGCGTCAAGCCGTCGAGAAACTGTCGGCGTGGCTGGGACGAGCGACCGAGGAGGGTCGGGCCGTTCTGAATTCCTTGCGCAGCTCAGCTACTGAGGTGAATGATCTTGCGGACGCCCTCGAGCGGGCACTCGAAGAGTGCCGAATCCATGGCGCAATGGAAGTCGCGCTTCAGGTGTCCGGGCAGATTCAAGAGATGCATCCCATAGTTCGTGACGAGGTATACCGCATCGGGTATGAGGCGATCCGCAACTCCTGTGTACACTCGCACGCCACGCAGCTGAGAGTCGAGCTCTCTTACGCGCAGGATCTTAGCCTGCGTATCTGTGACAACGGCGCGGGCATCGATTCCGATATTTTGAATCGTGGCAAATCCGGGCACTTCGGCCTGCAAAGCATGCGTGAGCGTGCCGTCCGCATCGTGGGCAAATTCTCAATCGAAAGCTCCGCCGGTTCCGGTACGGTCATCACCCTTACGGTTCCTGGTGGAATCATCTATCGCATCGTGAAAACGTAGCAGGCCGAGGAGCCGCAATCCGCAGCTGCCAGGGTTCCGCTTCCATCTCCCACAGCTCTTCCCATTGTTGTCGACCAAGAGGATTCAGGTAGGGCACGCCGGCAAAATCGGCAAAGAGGCGTTCCATCAGATCGCCAATCGTTTGGATGCCAAGCCGCAAACGAAGTCCAACAGCCACGAGAAACGCGATCATGAATTGGACCGGCCGACGATAGTCCATGTCGATCACGCTGGGGGCGACGACGGTACTCACGATGTGTCGCTCAATTCCGTGGCCCTCGATTGATACGATTCACTCGCCTTTGCAGGCGTTTCTGGAATTGTCGGCGAATCGTGAAGGCTCAGCTGGGAAAGGTCCCAGGTAATTTTGACTACGCCGAGACAAATTACCAAGGCGAAGCCCAGGACCATGATCAGCGAAGTTAAAAAGTCCATTCTCTACCCTTAGCGTTCAGGGCCCGCTGACTCATATGGAGCCGTTGGACGCCAATTCAGTTTCTTGCCCCGGGGAACACGCGCAGGATTCGACTATCCTGGTGGCAATCGCCTCCGCAAGCCTTTCGGCACTGTCGATACGTTCGGGCCCAAGCCGTGCGGCAATCATGCCCAACTTCAATACCGTCGCATCGTGGTCGTCTTCGGGCACTCCGAACGACAAGGCGGCACGCACCCACGCATACGCGCGCCGGAAATCAGCACGCCTTGTTGCGCCGATTCCGTAAAGGGTGCCGAGATTGGCCATCGCCGGCGTATAGCCTTGAAGTGCAGACCGCAGAAAGAACCTCATTGCCAGTCCGGGATTCCTTTTGACTCCTTGTCCTTTGGCGTATCGGATGCCCAACAGATTCAGCGCGCGGAGGTCTCGTTGATCAAACTCGCCGCCATCTGAAGGACGTGTTTGGCGAGGCGAAGCGGTGGTGTGGGGCTCCGTTGCATGATTTGCGACAGACAGCCGTGGCACCCAAATGCATAAGCTCAGCAATGCGAGCGAACCAATAGAGAAGCCGCTTTTTAAAGTCTCTGCGCGCCGGCGGCTTGTTGGGGCGGCGATCACATTCAGCACACGCATGAGTCGCTCCAGGTCAGTTCAATGGGAACCTGATCAACAGGGCGATTTTGCGAAAATTGCCGCAATCGCGCTTGTAGGAAATTGCTTTTTCTTACCACGGTTTGTGGTGCGGGTTGGCAGGGCAGCATGCCAAATGGGGGAGCGGGCCCATGGCATACTGGCGCAGGATCCAATTTTCGCTCACCTGGAGTTCAGAACCGTGGCCAACCCGTTGCAAGGCATTCCCGCAGTAATCCTTCTTCTGGCCGCGACCGTACTCGAAGTCAGCGGCGACGCCTTGGTCCGCATGGCGATCTACAATCACGTGGGTCCCGCTCGTATAGGCTTCTTCTTTATAGGCGCCGTCTTACTGCTGGGCTATGGGACCCTGCTCAATTTGGCCCCCCTCGAATTTGGCCAAGTAGTCGGCCTGTATTTGGCGACGCTGTTTGTAGTCTGGCAGGTGGTTAATTTCGTGGCCTTTCGGGCGCTCCCCACGCTACCCATCGTACTCGGCGGGGCGTTGGTGATCGCCGGCGGCGCGATCATCACGTTTTGGAAGCCTGGTTAGTGCGACGCGGCGCAGACCAATCGCTTCACAGAATTCCGAGCGCCCGCGCTCGAGTCATTGCACCGGTACGATTCTTGACGTTGAGCTTGCCGTAGACGTTGTGGAGGTGCCACTTGAGCGTGCCCTCGGAGACGAAAATCGCCTCGGCGATCTCCTTGTTGCTCAGGCCCGTCTCCAGGCGCTTCAGAATCGACAGCTCGCGCTTCGTCAGCTCCTCGCCCAGGCCGATCGGGGCGCCGCCCTGAGCGTCAGGCCCGCGCATTGCTCGCTGCAGACGGCGCGCCAGGGGCGCAGCTTCGGAGCCGCGCAGCTGCTCCATGTCGAGGCGATCGATCAGCGCACCGAGTTCGTGGCCTTCATCCAGGAACACGCGGAGAAAATTTCTCGGAGCGGCGATGGTCAGTGCGAGTCGCACGTCCGCCAAGGCGCTCGCCCAGTCTTCGTTCTCTTTCTTGGCCAGCGCGCGCAGGATCAGCAATTCCACCGAGCGGTGAGCGAGTTCGCGCTGCTGGCTATTTTCGATTGCAGCATCGAGCGCCTCGACAACGACTCCGGGCGATTGTTTGAGCAGGTAACGCGAGGCTGCGCGCACTGCCTTGTCAGAACTCAGCGACGGAGCGCCGCCGCGGGGCGGCAGCTCGTGGAATTCGAAGCGCGTTGCCACGAGCCGCGCCTCCTCGTAATGTCCCGCACGCGCGAGATTACGACATTCTTCGGCCGCCAATGACAGAGTCACGCGGCGCCAGCCGCGCTGTTCACCCAGTTCCTGTCCCTCTCTCAGCATGGCCAGTGCACCGCTCTCATCCTGTCGCAGGTGCTGGATGCGGGCCTGCGTCAAGTAGGCAACGATCACCGCATCGGCATGGGCATATTCGTTCACGCTGCTCTGCGCCATTTCGAGATGCGCGAGAGCCCGCTCGACCTCGTCGAACTCGTAGGCGATACCTGCGAGGAGCGTGAGAAGCATGCTGGCTTGCCCGGGATGTCCATGGAGTTTTCGCTCAACCAACTCCAGTCCGAGCGTGCACGCAAGCCTCGCGTCGAAGTAACTGCCGCGCTTGAGGTGCAGCACCGCCTCGAGGTAGGCGGTCCAGCTCAGCGCATAATAGCCTTCGCTTCGCTCGAGCCACTGGCGCGTCTGGGCAATCATCTCCAGTCCCTGATCGATGTGGCCCCGCGTCATGCGTCCAAAACTTAAGACATTGCCCATGACGCCCTTGCGCCTAAGCGACGCCTCTGGCCAGCGGGCCAGCCACGCTGCCGCCAAATCGCCGCCTCGCATACCATCATCGCGCAAGCCAACCGACATGGCGACTTGCATTTCGACCGCGCAACGTAACTCATCGATACCATGAGCGTCCTGATGAGGTTGCACCTCGAGCGTCCGCAACAGTTGCTGCAGACGATAGATCTGCGCTTCATATTCCTGATATCGGGGGTAGAACGAGAGCGAAAAGGCGTACTGGATGCGGATGACCGGGTAGCGATCGACATAAGCCTCAGGTAGGGCGTTCATCCAGCGCAGGATCGTCTGGTGGTACCCACGTCGAAAGACGAGTTCCTCCACACTGTCGGCAACCCAACGCGTGGCCTGCTCCCACTCCTGAGCCCGGATCATGTAATTCACAGCTTCTTCAGCATAGGCGTTCGCATGCAACCACTTCGCTCCGCGCACGAGGCACTCCCTGGCTTGCGCCGGCTCTGTTCGGCGATACGTTTCGCGGAAAAATTCACCTACTAGATGATGAAAGCGTACCCACGTCCAGGATCGATCCAGCGGTATCAAAAAGAGGTTGCGCGTCCGCAGACCTAGCAACGCCTCCTCGGCGTCTCTGGCATCGGTCACGGCTTGAGCGAGCGGTGCGCAAATGCGATCGAACATCGAGATGCGGAACACGATGTCACGAGTTCGCTCGTCCATCTGGGACAGGACCATGTCGCCCAGATAGTCAACCATACTGGTGTCTGTGCCGGCGAAGTGCTGGATAAACGCTGCCGGTTCGCTCGACCCGGCAAGCACCAGTGCAGCGAGTTCGAGCGCCGCAGGCCAGCCTTCGGTTTTGGTGAGCAAGGTCTGTAAGTCCGACACCGGCAGGTCTCGCCCAAGGCGGTTCTTGTAGAACTGAGCGGTTTCCGCGGCATCAAATTGCAGTTGCTCGGCTCCGAGCTCCAGCAACTGGCACCGTACCCGAAGACCGCTTAGGCGCAGCCCGGGGTCCTGGCGAGTGCCGATGACGTACTGCAAGTGTCGGGACGCGTAGTTGATCAACCAATCGAGAATTCCCCGAACTTCAGGCCCCTCGACAAGGTGCAGGTCATCCAGGAACAGCACGATACGGTGTTGGACCTGCATGAGGTCGCCTGCAATCGCCTCCAATACGGACCTGGAGCCACTTGCAAAGTCCGAGATGAGATCCTCCGCGACACCCTTGCCGATGTGCGAGCTGGCCTTCTGCAGTGCTGCGATCAAATGTTGTAGGAAGCGAGCTGCATCGTTGTCGTCTTCATCCAGCGACAGCCAGGCGCATGAAACCCCGCGCTCGCGGAGCCGGGCGTGCCACCGAGCCATGAGAGTGGACTTGCCGTAGCCGGCAGGTGCGGCCACGACAATGACCGGAAAGATGCCGTCCAGCACGTCGCTGGAAGAATCAAGCCTCGGCCGGGGCAATGGCTTCCTCGCCCCGGTGTCGGGATACAGCTTGCCTTGGATTATCACGCGCTCGTGTCGTTTGCCGGTCATACGCTTGGGGTGTGTGCTGCGCGTTGTAATAATTGGACCTATCTAACCCCTAACTTTGGATAGGTGCAATACGGACCGCTGCCGGGCAAGGTTGAGACCCGTCGACTCGCGAGGAGAAATCGAAAGATGGCCGACAACAACCAAATTGCCTCAAATCCGCTGGCATCCATCCCGTGAGCTTGCCGTGAGCCCCCGCGGCCTACTCTCGTCCCGAACGAACTACGCGGCAAAGTCTTTTGACCGCCTGCTTGACGAACGATCCATGACTTCGGGAGGCTCAATTCAAACTGTGCGTCCATCATCCTTAGCAATTGTCCGGCAGCAAGAATCCACTGCCCTGAACCGGGGCTCTCGCCCGCGGCATACCGCGCTTCGCCCGGAGTTCAGCGCGTTGGAATTACGAGGCACCAGGCTTTCCCCAAACACTCTGCTCGTCCGCGCTTGGCGGTGCCTGATTGAGCTGCGCATCGATGATGCCTTGGCAGCGGTTGCGCAGTTCGAAGATGCGGTCGCGCATTCCGAAACGACGGTTGCGCCCCGATCGCGGGAGTTTGCCGAGGTTGTGAGAGCCGTGCTGCTCGTAATGAAGAGCCAGGACGACACCACGGTGCGCGGCGCGCTTGCCGTACTTGAAAGCCGTCACCGATCAGGCGGCAAGAGTCCCGCGCTGGCGGCAGCGCTGCGTGTGGGCTACTGGAAGGTGCGAGACTTTGATCGATACTACGCGGTGCCTCGTCTCAAGCACGCGGTGCCGACGCATCGCTGCACGCATGGACTTGCGACCATCATCGGCCCGACGTTCGAAGCGGTCGTGGAGGCTGAACAGCTCCGACTGGCTGTCGCAACGAGGCTCGCAAGGAGCGCACACGAACGTGCCGTGAGTCGTTTCGGGAAGCGATCGCCCGTGACCGCCCGAGCGGCTGTCGTGCTCGCGGAATTGCTCTACGAGGAAGGGCATTGCGCCGGCCTGGACGCCCTGATCATGGAGAGCCTCGCGACGGTACGAACGTCAGGGGATGGCGAGAGCGCCATGCGAGGCTATAGGGTTCTGGCCCGCCTTGCCGCTCGTCGAGGGGACACGGAGTTCGCCTTTCTTGTCCTGAAGGAGGCGGAGGTCCTGGCGGCCGCGCGCGACTGGCCGGGCTTGATGGCGGAGAGCCTGATGCTGCGTACACGGCTTCTCCTCGAGGAGAGTCGCCCGCGTGACGCAGTGATCTGTGCTGAGCGCATCGAGACACTCGCACGCGACCTCCCCGCGGACGAAATCGTGCAGACCAGCTCTGCCATGGCACGTGCACAGATCTTGGTGGCCACCGGGGACGCGCGCCGAGGCGCGAGGATTCTCCGCGAGCTTCAGGCGGCGAGCTGCGGCAAGCGAAACAACTATTGGGCACTGCGATTGTCGGTTCAGCTCGCCGACGCTCTGCTCGGGTGCGGAGACCATGCAGAAGGCCGTGCGATGCTCGTTCAGACGCTTCAGGTTGGCGCTCGCGCCGGCGTGTATCAGACATTCGTCGATGCCGGAGCGCACGTGGCCGACCTCCTGTTGTCCCTTCACTATGCCACCCCTCAGGACAGCCGCCTGCCCCCGGAGCTCAGACCCTACATCGGCAGCATTCTCGCGGACCGTGCTCAGCAGCGTGCACGGACCTTGCCGGCTCGTGCCTCGCGTGTCACGGAATCCTTAAGTCCTCGCGAACACAGCGTCCTGCGCTCGATGAGCTGCGGACTTTCCAACAAACGCATCGCTCAAGAGCTGCAAATTGCCCCGGAGACCGTGAAGTCCCACGTCAAGGGGATATTCATCAAGCTCGCCGTACAAACGCGTGCTCACGCCGTATCGACGGCCGGCGCTTTGGGACTGATCTGAGCCACGGTGCCGCGCTCGCGTCGTAAAATTTACATTGTCACCGTGCGGCTTGCCACGTTCCGAGGCCAGATTCATCTACTTGCTCTGTGTTCGCACAGTGCGCCCGTCGCGCGCGTCGCCAGGCCGCGGGCGTTTCCCCGCTAACCACACGAAAGTGCTTGCACAGATGTGCCTGATCCACGAATCCACACGCAAGCGCAATGTCGCTCAACGACATATCGGTCTGATACATGTATTTGGCGGCCAATTTGACGCGGCGCCGGACCACAAAGACATGTGGGGAACACCCGAATGTGCCCCTAAAGGAGCGCGAAAAGTGCGCCTCGCTGCGCCACACCAAAGCGCAAAGATCTGCGACCAGCACGCGACTGGCGATATGCCCATCAATATAGTCGAGCACTTTGCGTGCCTGCCATGCCAGCAAACATTCTTTTCCGGCGTCTGCGGCTCCTTCCACAGGTCGTTCATCGATCTGCCTTCGCAACAGCGAGGTCGCCTCGAGTATCGCGCTGTGCGCGGGCTGCTCCTGGTGAAGGTGAGCAATGGCGGCGTCTAGCAGCGCCATTACATCGTGCATCCAGACTTGAGTTTGCATTGCGGAGAACGGTATCAGCGCGGGAAAAGGATGTGGATCGCGAATTGCAGTGGACAAAAGGTCCCTCAATAGAGGGACTTCCCCACGGCAATCGTCGCAGGCATATTCTCTTTCTGATGCGCAGCCTGCACGCCCTCTGTGCCGCTCTTTGCCTCGTGGGTCACGCGGCCGCTTCGTCGCCGCCGCTGGACATCACGGAGTACGCGCACACCTCCTTTACTCCTGCGCAGGGATCCCCGGATCGCGCCGCGGTTATTGCGCAGACTTCCGATGGGTTCCTCTGGCTGGGGACCTCGAACGGACTCTATCGGTTCGACGGAGTCCGATTTGAGCGAATCGCGGCCGTGGGTGGTGTTCCGCTGTTTGGCGACTACGTCACGGCACTCGAGGCTCCCCAAGCCGGCGGCCTCTGGGTCGGCTACCAGTATGGCGGAGCCAGCTTCCTCGACGGCCGAGGAGTGAAGAACTACCCGCCTGAAAACGGCGGCCTGTCCGGCGGAACGCTTGAATCCTTTGCCGTCGACCCCGATGGAGTCGTCTGGGCCGGCAGCACTCGCGGACTCGCGCGTCTCGACGGTCAGCGCTGGACCGATGTTTCACAGAGTGTGGGATTGCCGGCACCGGATGCGACCAACCTCATGGTCGACAAATCCGGCGACCTTTGGATCTCGTCGGGCGACAAGCTCACGATATTGCGTCGAGGTGTGAGCCGGGTACATGTTTACGCTCTGCCCTCCTACCAGGGATTGGTGCGAGATCCTAATGGGCGCGTTTGGAACATGGTGAGCAATCCAAACTGCCTCTACCTCCTTGATCCGAGTCGCGACGACACCCCTCCCTGCCGACGCTTGCCGCGACTGTACGTTGATTTCTGGCTCATCGATCGATCCGGAAACTTGTGGGCGTCAGACGTGATGAATCGTTTGAGCGTGATACCGATACCTTCCTTGGACCGGGCCGATGCGCTACCGGCGGCCGACAGCAAATCCAAGTCGGAGCCGCAATTCATGTCTTTCTACGATGGAGTGGCGCCTGTTTCGGTACTTCAGGATCGTGAGGGCAATATCTGGTTCGGAACGACCGGCGGTTTGCAACAGCTGCGAGTGCCGCGCCTGAGAAGGCATGGACCCTTTGAGGAGTTCGTCGTGCTGGGCACCGGCACTCACAACTCTCTCTGGGTCGCAACCACCCACTACCGACGCACCCCGGAAGATGACTTCTTCCAATTGAAGGATGGACGCATGGTGCCCTATCGCAAGGGGCCCACCCAGATCACCGCATCCTATCGCGACGTTATGGGAGTTCTGTGGGTGGGTGGATACGGCCGATTGTGGAAGCTGAATGACCGTATCTGGGAAGAGACTGCTGCCCCACCTCGTGAGCTGGCCAATGCGCCCGCGGACCCGCTTCGTCGCACGCAAGCCATTGCCCGGGACGCAAGAGGAGACTTATGGCTCTCGGTGGTGCGCGTGGGCCTGTTCAGACTACGGGATCGGGAGTGGCAACGTGTTTCGGTCCCAGGGATCCCGGCATCCGACTATCCCTTTGTGATCTGCGCTGACGCGGACGGCTCCGTGTGGCTGGGATACAGCCAGGGCCGTCTTGCATCGCTCAACTCTGACACCTGGCGCCTGTACACCGAGAAGGACGGCATCAACATCGGGGCTGTTCAGGTCATTAGCAGGATCAACGACCAATTGTGGATTGGCGGCGAGCGGGGCTTGCAACGTGTTCACGGCGACCACTTCGAATCGATTCCGGGCCTGAGCGCCGTCGGCAATGTGACGGGTCTGCTGCAGGCCAAGGACGGCGACCTGTGGCTGAACACGTCGATAGGTGGCATGCACGTCGCCAGGCAGGAGCTCGCGCGTCCCGCTGTAGCTTCCGCGGAGACGCTTGCCTATGAGAAGTTCGACACCCTCGACGGTATGCCCGGAGAGAGCAGGGGACTCCGTCCCATGCCCACTGTCCTTGAAGGCGATGATGGTCGCATTTGGTTCGAGGCCGACGATCGCTTTTCTTCTATTGATCCAGGTGAGGACTTCAAAAACACGATCGCTCCTGACGTCATCATCGGGGGCGTCACGGATGACGCCCGTCGTCGTGAGCCTGCCGCCTCGCTGATGCTGTTTCCGAATGTGCGCAATGTGGCGATCGACTATACGGCGACCAGTCTCTCCATCCCCGCCCGCGTTCGATTCAAGTATCGCCTGGAGAACTTCGATGACAGCTGGCAAGACGCCGGTTCGCGGCGCACGGCTTACTACAATAACCTGCCTCCCGGCAGCTATGTATTCCACGTCATCGCCGCCAATGACGATGGCGTCTGGAATTCTCGAGGCGCCGCGATCTCCCTGACCGTGCCACCGCTCTTTTACCAGACACTATCGTTTCGCATCGCTGTCTTCACGCTTGTGATCCTGCTCCTCGCCGTGCTGTTCTTCGTTCGGATACGGCAAGTCACAGTCAGAGAGCGCAAGCGTCTGGAACAGCGAATGGAGGACCGCCTCGACGAGCGAACCCGAATCGCCCGCGAGCTGCACGACTCACTCTTGCAAGGTTTTCAAGGATTGATGTTCCGTCTGCAGGCTGTCCGGCAGCTGCTTCCGGGACGCGCCGGGGACGCCGCGAAGTCTTTGGAATCCGCGCTGCAGCTCGGAGATCAAGCGATCGTTGAGGGGCGTGACGCGGTGGAGAACTTGCGCGCCGCCCCGTTCGACGATCGCGATCTGGCGACCTCGTTGGAAACTTTGGGAGCCGAGCTCGGCGCCGAAATCGAGCATCGGTCCGAGCCCCGCTACGGGCTGGTGATCGAGGGCAGGCGGCGACAACTCACTCCGGCCGTCCGTAACGAAGGTTATCGAATCGTGCGCGAAGCGGCGCGCAACGCCTATCGGCACGCGCACGCCCAGCATATTGAAACCGAAGTTACATTCGGGGATGCAATGTTTAGCATACGTGTACGGGACGACGGGGTTGGAATCGATCCTCAGACCCTGGCGCGTGGACGCAGACCCGGGCACTGGGGATTGCCGGGGATGCGCGAACGGAGCGAGAGCCTCGGCGGTCAGCTTCATGTATGGAGTGAGAGCAATGCGGGCACCGAAGTGGACCTTAGAATACCGGCCGAGATCGCCTATCTGGAGCCTCGTCGATCTTGGTTCGGCAGAATCAAAAATCTGTTTACATGATGCGCTTGCGGCCAAACAATCGCGCATCGAACGACCACGCTCCTGGTCCCAACAGCGACTGCGACAAGCACACTGCCGCGAAGATCAGCAACGACACATCGAGTCGGTGTCCAAAAATGACGACACCGATCTGAATCGCGGCAGCAGTGACGGCTGCAAGCGGCGTCCACAACCCAATCCACATCATTACTGCTACGCCGTCCACGACACAACGCACGAGCAAGCTGGCGGTATCGGCGAGATCTCCCGCGACATGTGCGACGGAGGCCAGCGAGAGTCCCGCGGCAAATCGAAGAATCAACAGGCCGAGCCCAGGCCACGAATTGGGGAACGTGGAAAAGAGTCTTTGCACGCCCCAGTATGAGGCAGCAGGCCAGCTTCGCGATAACCCTCAAAAGGGTGAGCCCGGCATCACCCATAGCCGCTATACCAGAATGATCCCTCGCTTCAGGCCCAGGGATACGGCATGGGTTCGGTCTCTGGCGCCCAATTTCGCCAGGATGTTCTTGATGTGGGTCTTGGTTGTTTCCTCATTGATGCCCAGGCGAAAAGAGATCGCCTTATTGGCATGCCCGGAGGCAACCAGATTGAGGACTTCGACCTCCCGAGCAGTCAGCAGAGCATGGGCCGTGTGCTTCGCGATCTCGGCGGCGACGTCCGCCTGGATTTGCTTTTCGCCGGCGTGCACAACGCGAATGGTATTCAGTATCTCGGTACGAACGAGGCTCTTCAGCACGTAAGCCTGTGCGCCGGCCCTCAAAGCCCGTTGCGCGAGCACATCGCCCGCGTAGGTTGTCAGCACAATAATGCGTGCAGAGGGTTGCTCTGTCCTGATTGAAATGATGGCATCCAGCCCACTCATATCAGGCATCTGCAGATCCATCAGCGTCACATCGGGATTGAGTTTCCGGTGAAGTTGCACCGCCTCATTGCCGTTTGAAGCTTCTCCCACCATCCGCATGTCCGGCTGCGTGTCAATGAGCGCGGCAATACCCGAGCGCAACAACGGATGGTCGTCCACTGAAAGAATGCGGATGAGGCGCGTGTCGTTCGTCATACCAAGGACGGGGCCCAGCCAAACTCGGAATCAATGCTACGCCAGCTTGCGCAGACCTGCACGTTACACGGTGATCGCAGAATCCGACAATCCCGCGTTCTCAATCTACAAGCGCGCCTTGATGCCTGTGGTCTAGGCTTCGAGCCATGTCATCGCTGTCCCTAAGTGGTAATCGATTTCCCACAACGTCCGTCTTTTCGCATCCAGGGTGTCTCAATAGGAGTTTGCCATGTTCGACCGCGAACGTTTCAGGGTCCATGTGTTGGGGCGCTTTCGCCTACTCACTGGGAATATCCCCGTCGCCATCCCACCGCGCCTACACAAACCGCAGGAGCTGCTGCAGGCCCTGATCGCGTTTGGCGGAACCGAAGTGAGCGCGGGCGTACTGATCGATGCGCTGTGGCCTGATTCTGAGGGCGATTGCGCGTATCACGCACTCGAAAGCGCGCTTTATAGGCTGCGCCAGCTGCTTGGTGCACGGGACGCGGTACGCATGGAGGGCGGCAAGGTCAGCCTGAACCGGGATCAGTTATGGGTCGACATGTGGGAGTTCGAGGATGAGCTGCGGCGCCCTCATGATCCGGGGGCGAATGAGATCGAAAGGGTCGGCCGTCTCCGACGCCTCTATCAAGGGCATTTTCTCCAGCACGAGGCGGAAAAACCTTGGGTCCTAAAGGCACGCCAGGAGTTGCGCGATCGTTTGCTACGCGCCTTCCGCGATGCGGCGCGTGAGTGCGAACACGCGCGCCGTTGGGAGGATGCCGCGAGCTTATATCGGTCCGGGATCGAACTCGACTCGCTCAACGAGGGTCTGTATCGGGGCTTGATGCTCTGCCACCAGGAGCTCGGAGATCACAGCGAGGCCCTGCAGGCCTACAGGCGCTGCCGCGAGTTGCTGACGCGCTTCCTCGGCATACCGCCCAACGCCAAGACGCAAGCCCTCTATCACAGCGTGCGCGAGCGCGCAGCCTGTGCCACTGTTGGAAGCGGGCTTTGAGTGCGCGCACTTAGGCCGCGATGACGCAGGCGCGGTCGTTCGCCGCTCGAGTCTCGCGGAGTTCCTTTCACTCAATTCGCGTGCGGGCAGCGCGCTCCTCGATGGCGTCATGTCGTGTCTGTCGCCAGGAAGAGGGCGTCTCGCCGACGATGCACCGGAAGGAACGCGTGAAATGCGACTGATCGCTCATGCCGCAGCTCAAGGCGATCTCGCTTAGTGATGCCCCCGTCGTGACCATGAGACGTTGGGCGAGCTCGATGCGTCGCCGTCGGATCCAATTGCGGGCAGGCATACCGAAGGTGCGCTTGAACGCGCGGCAGAAGTGACCGACGCTCATGTCGAGTGACGCCGCGAGGTCCTTGACGACGATCTTTGCGCTGAGATTGGCATCGACATACGCCGTGAGCCGCCGCGACCGCCACGCCGCGAAACCGCCGCGCGGAACCTGTCCCGAGCCTCGGTCGCTGCTTTCACTGGCAATCTTCGGTCCCGAACGTCCGTCGAGCAGCATTATGGCACGGGCGATATGTGCTCTGGCGCCGTCGCCGTCACCGTCTCTAGCGAGACACGCGGCCTCGATGAGCTGAGCGCTTACTATCAATAGATCGGGCGAGACTTGCGTCTGCAGCGATGCCTCGAGACTCGCGCTACGAGTCGGACGCAATTGCCTGCATTGGTTTTCATGCTGATGCGCGCGAATTGCGGCCGTGCCCGCAGCCATTAGAGCGGGTCTCGCAGTCGTGCTTCGCGCAGACTCACTGTCGAACATCGTCACGCCTGCGTGGTGAGCGGCTGTCGGGCCGCCGTTGCGACATGCTCGGTCGCTATTTGCAAATGGAGAACTGCTGTTTGCGCAGCCGTCCGGGCTTCAGCCGTCGCCGCAACTTTAGCAATTGTTGGGAGCGCGCTGCCCTCGGCTGCCGCGTGCGCCGCTCGATCTAGCCAATCGCCGAGCGACGCAACCGCCTGCGCATCGACGTCGCGCGCGAGTGGATCACTGGTGGCGACGAATGCGGCACCGGCCAAGCGATTGATTCCGCTCAGGTCAGGCAAGTACAGCTGTCGCGGCAGCATCTCTGTCTCAAAGCGGCTTAGTGCCTCGAAATTGTCGGCCCGCGCCAGAGCCTCGACGGTGTGCTGTCTATCTGCCACGGAGTTCTGGGGCGATCGAAGGAGCGCAGCGATACTACGCAGCGAGTCTGCCAACGCGCCACGGAGTCTCGTCATCGTCGATTCGGGCCATAGCACGCTGAAGACCAGTGTCATCACGACATTACCCAAGAGAATGCCGACTATACGGTCTCGCAGCACGGTCAAATCGGTGGCAGGCGAGTATGTTTGCAGCAATCCCATAAAGAACGCCAAGGCGATTTGCATACCAGCGTAGGACAAGCGCTCGCTGCTTGTACTGACCCAGGCTGCGAACAGCACCACCACCGCAGTGAGCACACATAACTGCCCGATGTCGGTGAAGTGAGGCAGGATGAATACGATCGATACTCCTGCAATCAATCCACCGATGATCGCTCCCGAGATTCGCAGCGTGAGCTTGTGAACCGTTTCACCGACGCTTCCCAGCGCGACGAAGAAGACGGTCACGATCGAAGTCAGCAAGCCAGGCCAATCGAGCATCGTATACACGCTGTACACGATCATGATCGCGATGGTCGTTTTCAGCGCGAACTGCCAGTGAGCGGGATTGCTCAACGCATCGGGCACGAACAGCTTAGGCCTCTTTTGCTCAGTGTGAGCGGGTTGCGGTGCCTGTGTACGAGAGAGCCCACGCTGCAGTTCAGCGAAGGCGCGGGTCGCTGCAAGTGCTTCCGGCGTCGATTCGGTTTCGGGCGGCGCTTCGGTCACCAAGTTCCGCCGTTCCAAGGCGCCAAGACAGCCGCGAACCAGAGAGGACAGACGTGTTCGGTCGCGCGGTGGGATGGGGTCCGGACAGGCCTCGAGAATGATCAATGCATCGAGAAACCGATGAATCGCCGGCGGATTTCGCGACTGTCCGGCGAGCGGCACTAGAATCGCTCGCCACTCTCCGAGTCGGCCGGCGATCTCGCCGCCGACTAGCGCTGCCTCGAGATCTGTGAGGACTTTCTTTACACTGCGATCTGCCACGGCCGATGCCGCGGGACCGAAGAGCAGATTGATCAGCATATTCACTGCCACTGGAACCACAACCACCACCCAGAGCCACAGGGTGAGTCGGGTGAAGGCTTCCGGATTCGGCATTTGGTCGACCACCGACTGCATCGTCACAACTATGAAGCCGGCGAGGAAAGAAATGGGCCCCAGCGCGAAGGTGCGAGCGCTGAACATCGCCAGGAAGGTCGTCAGCGCCATCGCGGGCAAGCGGATTGCCGGGTCGCCCAAGGAGATCTGCGCGAGACCCAGCGAGAATATGACGCCGAGGGTGATGGCGAGCGATGCAGCCACGGTCATCCGCGCAGTCCCCGCAATGTCGTCCTTGCTGGCCAGGAACACCATATAGGCCATGTACGCGGCGAGCGGAATGCGAAACACCATCGCAATCGCAACCGTGATCGTGCAGCCCGCAGCGATACGCGCCACAGCGAGCCCGCGGCCTTCTCTTGGCGCGAGCTCTTGCGCAAGGAACGAGAGAAACGGCGTGCGCCGTTCCACGCCTCTATTGAGAGTCGCCATGATGAACTTCGACCGCCCCCGTCATGCCGATACCTCGTGAATCCTCTCGCTCCTTAAACGTCTCCAAGCCGCGATGGCCAGCTTGTGACGGCACCGTTTCTCAACATATCCCCTCAATGGGGGACGCAATCGTGCTGTTGCAGCTTATGAGGGCTGCAAGTGCGCTCAGTGGCTCAGAAACGTCAGCCTGGAATTTCAGATTTTCAGGCGGCGGCTTCGCTGATGAGCGTTCCACTCCTTCCCACTATTGGGGGATGTCGGAGACAAGAGGGAAGTGCGACCGTGGCCGCGTTGCCACAATGTTTGGAGAGTCGGGATCAAACACGCGTGGGCTTGTTCATACCTCGTGCTGGAACAATTATCCATGCTTTTCAGGATATTAGATGCACTCCGACTCCTAGCTTCGCCAATCATGCATGCTAAATGCACATGTGACTGAATCGGGCGAGGCGCCCTCGCGAAACGGAAAGCCTTTCTGGATAGATTTGCTCAATCCGACATCGGAAGAGAGAGATCAGATCGCGGCTGACTATGGCATTAAGGTACCACTACGCGAATCCTTGCAGGAGATTGAAACATCGAGCCGGTTGAGAGCCGATGGGGGGCTGTTGTACGTCAGCATGCCGCTTAGCCTGGACGATGAGGTAGCCGGTTTCGCGCCCGTACCGCTTGGCTTTGTCCTCTCCTCAGAATTGTTGGTGACAGTGCGTTACTCGGATGTTCACGCGTTCGCCCATGTCGAAGCAGGAATCACATCGGGACGGCACGCAAGCAGCGTGGTGTTCGTGGCACTCATCGAAGCGATGGTGGATTTCGACGCCGATAGCCTCGAGAAGCTCAGCAATAGCCTGGCTGCGATTTCTGCACGGGTCTTCGTTCGATCCTCGCAAAAAAAAGACAAACGCGTTTCGGGCGCACTGCGCGAATGCCTGAACGGGATCGGGATGGCAGGCGATCATCTCTCACGGACTCGCGAGAGCATGCTCGGGCTGCAGCGGATCATAGGATTCGTGCTCAAGGCGGCCTCATGGTGGTCGCCAGAGGAGAAGGCTCGGTTGGCCACCGCGCAACAAGATCTGACGTCGGTGGTCGATTTTCAGGGGCATTTGGTAGCCAAGACGCAGTTTATCCTCGACGCCATTCTCGGATTCATCAATACAGAGCAAAATGAGATCTTCAAGGTGCTCACCATCGCATCGGTGGTCGGCATTCCTCCGATGCTGATCGCCAGTATGTATGGGATGAATTTTCGCCATATGCCTGAATTGGGCTGGCGCTGGGGTTATCCTTACGGCCTGGCACTTATCGTGCTCAGTATCGTGTTGCCGATCATCGGGTTTAAGCGTCGTAGATGGTGGTAGTTCAAAAGAACTCAAATGAACACTCGACCGCCAGCATCCCTTGAATCGCGACACTCGCCGACCGGCACAAAGGGCGTGCCGCCCTGGGCGCCATTTACGCATCGGACGTTTGCGATCATTTGGCTCGCGACTGTCGTGTCCAATATTGGCGCTTGGATGTACAACGTCGCCACCGGCTGGCTGATGGTGAGTCTTGACGCGAATCCGCTGACCGTCTCACTGGTCCAGGTGTCAAACACCCTCCCAATGTTTCTTTTCGCGCTTCCTGCCGGGGCACTGGTGGACATCGTCAGCCAGCGACGTTTTCTGATCGCGGGCGAGACAGCGTACACAGTCGCTTCGATGGCCTTTGCCATACTCGTTTGGCTGCATCTCATGGGGCCCGCCAGTTTGCTGATTTTGAGTTTTCTCGTGTCGGTGGGCTCCGCGTTTACCGCTCCTGCCTGGCAAGCAATCGTTACTCAGTTGGTACCCAAACCGGAATTACAGTCGGCGGTAGCAGCAAACAGCGTCGGCATCAATATCAGTCGAGCGGTCGGTCCCGCGCTCGGTGGCCTGTTGGTCGTTTCATTCGGACTGGGAGCGCCATTTTGGATTAACGCAGTGAGTAACATCGGCGTGGTCGCGGCGCTCATTTGGTGGCGTCCGCCGAGCAAACCTGTGGTACCGCTGCCTGCGGAGAGTTTCAGCAGTAGCGTGCGCACGGGATTGCGCCACGCCCGCTACAATCCTTACCTTGGAGCGACGCTGATTCGCACCATTGGATTCTTTTTCTTTGCGAGCGCCTATTGGGCGCTCTTGCCCATCGTGGCGAATCGCCAAATTGCAGGCGGCGCGGCGCTCTATGGGGTGTTGCTTGGCGCCATCGGCGCGGCGGCCGTCGGAACCGCCTTTGTGCTGCGCGCCCTCAAGTCTCGCCTGGGCGCCAATTGGCTTGTAGCGATAGCGAGTATTACGACAGGCGTTGCTACTGCGTTGTTCGCGGTTTCACATGAGCCCCTCACGGCAATTGCGGCGAGCCTTCTTGCCGGCGCCTCGTGGATTTGCGCGGTATCGAGCCTCAATGTGTCCGCGCAAGTCTCCTTGCCGGATTGGGTGCGCGGCCGCGGACTCGCCATGTATGTAACCGTGATGTTCGGAGCGCTCACGGCAGGCAGCGCGCTCTGGGGGCAACTCGCGAGTTCGTGGGGCGTTCCAACGGCGTTCTTCATCGCCGCCGCCGGGGCGATCCTCGTCGTGCCCATCACCTGGCGATGGAAGCTGCAGCTCGGCGAGCATGTCGACTTCTCTCCGTCGTTGCGGTGGCCTGCACCGGTGACAACGCACGCCGTCGAGCCCGATCGCGGACCGGTACTCGTTACGATCGAATACAAGATTCACCCTAACGAACGGGAAGCATTCCTAAATGCATTGGCAAGCGCTTCCAGCGGGCGACGACGGGAGGGCGCCTACAATTGCGGAATATTCGAGGACCCAAATGAGGAAGGCCGCTTTGTCGAGACCTTCATGACCGATTCATGGCTCGAACATCTCTGGCAACACAGGCGCATGACAAAAGCCGATGAGCAGATTTTAAATTCGGTCAGGCGATTTCAGATAGGCGAGGGGCCGAAGGCCACCCACCTTATCGGCGCGGCCCGGCGCTGATTGTTCGTTTCGCGGTGCGAGTGGCGTCTCGACATCAAAACTGTGCAAGATTCTCCGCAAGGGCTTGCCGCAGTTTGAGAGCGCGCAGGGGCGATGCGCGCGTTCACGGAGATGATTCGGGAATTGGCTGCAGGTGATCGAGTACGGCACAGGCCGTGACATGGGAGAGTCCGCATCCTTCGTTAGAATCCAGGCGATGGCGTACAGCCCGCCCATCACGGCTTGAGTAGGATCGCTCCAGCCGACTGGCCGCTTTCCAGCGCCGCATGCGCCGCAGCCGCATCGGAAAGAAGAAAAGTATGCCAGGTCGCCGGCTTGATGATCCCAGCGGTAACGGCGGCCAACACTGCATTTGCCCGTTGGTGATATTCGCCGAGTTGCGTGGCGTGCGCCCCGAGCCCGGGTCGAGTCAGAAACAGCGAGCCCTTGGCGTTCAACGTGCCGACCGCGACGGGATCAGGCGCTCCGCTGGACGCACCGAACGAGATCATTAGGCCGCGTGGGCGCAGGCAGTCGAGCGAAGTCGCGAAGGTGAGCTTGCCGATCCCGTCGTAGACCACATGCGCCTTATGCCCGCCCGTGAGCTTGACGACTTCCGCCGGAAGATCGCAGGCGCCCCAGACGAGGACCGCATCACAGCCGGCCGCCCGCGCTCGCGCAACGCTTCCCTGCTTCGAGACCACACCGATGACGAAGGCGCCCAGTGACTTCGCCCAGGGGGCCATGATCTGCCCGAGGGCGCCAGCCACACCGTAGAGCAGCACGACGGTGCCGGAACCTACTGCGTACGTGCTGTGCAGCAGGTAGTGGGCAGTGATGCCCTTGAACAGCACCGTCGCGGCCTCCTGGGCGCTCACGTTATTAGGCAAGCGGACGAGACGTTGGGCCGGGTAAAGCCGGCCGCTGGCATAGCTGCCGATCGGCCCGAGAATGTAGGCGACGCGCTCGCCGACCGCGACGTTCGCGACGCCGGCTCCGATGGCGGACACACGGCCGGCAGCCTCAAGACCCAAGCCGCTCGGTAGCGGGATCGGCACCGCGCCATTGCGTTGCGTCACATCAAGGTAATTGACGCCAATCGCCTCCTGCGCGATCCAGACCTCACCCGGACCAGGCTGAGCCTCCGTGATTGACTCTGCCTTCAGAACATTCGGGCCACCGGTCTGTGCAAAGCGGATTGCGATACCCATCAACGTCTCCTCTTCAACCTCAACGTGTTTGGTCTAGCACTTGCTTTCGATCAGTGACACCTTGCGCGCTGGATCGTTCCGTTCGCTGTACACGGATAATTGGACTGAGATTGATCCGCCACTTTCGGCCATGCCGGGATTTTGAACCGCTGCAAGCTGGTTCGGCACGAGGCTCTCGACATACTCACGGCCGGGCGTGCGCGACGATCTTTGCCGTGACCTGCCCTTGCTTGCCGCCGAAATGGGCGATGGCATAGTTGGCGACCGCGGCGATTTCGGCGTCTGTGTAAGCGGCGCCAAATGACGGCATGGCGGTTGCTGCAGCATGGTCGGTAGCGCTGGTACCCTCGAGGATCACGTGAATCAGGTTGGCCCCTTGAGGATCGTTGACGGCGTGCGAATGGGCTAGGCCTGCCAGCGCGCTCTGCTGGCCGTTTCCGTTCCAGGCATGGCAACTCGCGCATGCGCCTTCGAAGATGCGGCGGCCAGTGCCGTCGCTTGCTTCGCCGCCCGGCGACCACGCTGTCGATGCCTTTACTGCGGCGCTGATTGGCGTCAAGGCCGCGGCGGCATCGGTGCGGCGCGGAGTTACCGTGCGCAAATACGCGACGATGGCCTCGATGTCCGCTACCGTAAGATGGCTCAGACTCAGATCGATGGCCTGGCGCATACTTCCCGACGCCGCACCGTGACCGGGAACATAGCCGGTGGAAAGATAAGATATGAGCTGCGCATCGGTCCAGAGGCCGATCCCGGTCTCCTTGTCAGGCGTGATGTTCCAGGCCTTCCAACCATCGACGACGCCGCCCGATAGCGCGTCGTGCTGTTTTCGCGCAAACATCAGATTGCGAGGCGTGTGGCATTCACTGCAATGCGTCAGTCCATTCACGAGATAGGCGCCGCGGTTCCGCGCAGGGCCTAGCGCTGGGTCGGGTTCGAATGGTTTGCTGTCGAGGAACAGCAGCTTCCATCCGCGCATGATGTAGCGCTGGTTGAACGGAAAGAAGAGCGCGTTAGCGGGCGCCGGCGTGGCAACCGGCGCGAGGGTCGCTAGGTAAGCGCGAATTGCAAGGACGTCGTCGTTGGTTAGCAGGGAGTAAGACGTATAGGGCAATGCGGGATACAGGTCCTCCCCGTGTCGCCCCACGCCGGAGCGCATAGCCCGCGCGAATTCGGCATCGCTCCATGCGCCAATCCCGTTCTCGCGGTCCGGGGTGATGTTCGACGAGTAGATGGTGCCGAAGGGCAGTTTGAACGCCAAGCCGCCCGCGAAAGGCCTGCCGCCCTCAGTGGTGTGGCAGGCCGCGCAGTCGGCCGCCACAGTCAGGTACTTGCCACGCGCGATGAGGGCATTGCCGGTTGGTTGCGCAGCGCTCGGCGAGACCGGATCGAGTCCATGCGGCAAGAAAAAAAACAGTACAGCGCCAATCAGGACGATGCACGCGAGGGCTGCGAGACCAAAACGACTCCGTCGCGTTATGACTGCATACCCTTCGCGCCCAGTGCGCGCCGGTCGATCGGCAGAGCGCGCAGCCGCACCCCCGTGGCTGCGAAGATGGCATTGGCCAAGGCAGGCGCCGCAGACACCGTGCCAACTTCGCCCAGTCCGCCCGGCTTCTCTTCGCTTGGCATCACGAAGACTTCGAACGGTGGCACTTCATTCATGCGAATCTGGCGGTAATTGTGGAAGTTGCTTTGCTGGACC
>DATHKV010000029.1:0-27818 GCA_035488895.1 Steroidobacteraceae bacterium | reverse complement strand
ACCATTACGTGGCGCATAATCCCCCGACTTTGTTGTACTTGTAAGGTAGAACTTTACTCGAACATTAGGCAACCCCGAGCGGAAATTTTCCGCATGGGCTATGCTCCTACGGTATGCGCATCGAGTTTCTGAAGATGCAGGGCCTGGGCAACGATTTCCTGGTGTTCGACGCCGCCGCTACGCCCGCCGACGCTCACCTGGATGAAAGGACGCTGCGAGCCCTGGCCGATCGACACACGGGCGTGGGTTTCGATCAGGCGCTGATGCTGGAAACGCCGCGCGATCCGGCGAGCCGGGTGTTTTACCGAATTTTTAATTCCGACGGCACCGAGGTCGAACAGTGCGGCAATGGCGCGCGCTGTATCGCGGCCCTGCTCTATGCTCGCGCCCCCGAACTGGGCCGCGACCTCGTCATGGGCAGTCCCGGCGGCCGCGTGCGCGCGCGGGTTCGCGACGACGGCTTGGTGTCGGTGGACATGGGAATCCCGGAATTCGAGGAGCCCTTCGAGTTTTCCCTGAAAATCGAGGGCAAGGACATTGCGATGAGCGCGCTGCGCCTGGGGAATCCCCACGCGGTGCTGCGCGTGCCCGACGTAAAGACCGCTCAAGTCGAGCTGTGGGGCCCCAGCATCCAGCGGCACCCGCATTTTCCCAATCGCGCCAACGTCGGCTTCATGCAGATCGTCGAGCGCGATCATATTTTATTGCGCGTGTTCGAGC
Organism: Steroidobacteraceae bacterium; assembly: GCA_035488895.1. Taxonomy (GTDB): domain Bacteria; phylum Pseudomonadota; class Gammaproteobacteria; order Steroidobacterales; family Steroidobacteraceae; genus Bog-1198. The sequence continues at coordinate 27,098 of DATHKV010000029.1, read as the reverse complement.
GCGGTGCGGGCGAAACCCAGGCCTGCGGCACCGGCGCATGCGCGGCGGTCGCGGTGGGCGTGCGCCAAGGATTGCTCGATGGCGAAGTGCGGGTGGACTTGCCCGGCGGCGCCGCAAAAGTTTCGTGGGAGGGCCCCGGTCAGCATATCTGGCTCACCGGCCCTGCGACCACGGTATATACAGGTTCTATCGATTTAACGCGATTCACGGGAGCCAAACAATGACGACGAGTCACGCGCGCGGTATCAAGCCAGATGTGCTCAACGACAACAATGTCTCGGACTATTTACAGACCTATCCGGATTTCTTCGAGCGCAACTCGCAACTATTGACCAAGCTGCGTCTGCCGCACATTCGCGAAGGGGCCTCCACCGTGAGCTTGGTGGAGCGCCAGGTCGAAGTGCTGCGCGAACGCAATCAGGCGCTGGAGCGCAAGCTCAAAGAGCTGGTCGACGTGGCGCGCGCCAATGATGCGCTGGCGGACCGCATCCATCGCCTGAGCCAACGGTTGATTCGCACCCGCACCCTGGCGGAATCAATCAGCGCCATTGAAACCTCGCTGCGCGAGGACTTCGACGCCATGAATTCGGTTTTGGTGCTGTTTCTGGAGGAGGCTCGCGCGCTGGAGCCGGAGATGGGCCGATTCCTGCGCATTGCCAATGCCGTCGACGAGGACATGCGCACTTTTGATTCGCTGTTGAGTTCCGGCAAGCCGCGCTGCGGCCAGGTGCGCGACACGCAGCGCGACTATCTGTTCGGCAAGGACGCGGTGGCCATCGGCTCCGTGGCCCTCACGCCGTTGGGCCAAAAAGGCGCGCTCGGCATCCTGGCGATCGGCGCCAGCGACGCGGAACGCTTTCATCCGGGCATGAGCACCGAATTCCTGCTGCGCATCGGCGAGCTCGTGACCTACGCGCTGACGCGCTGACGTGCTCACGCGGAAGACAGGCTCCTGACCGTTGGACGCCAGCGAGCGCGGCCGGATCGAGCGATTTCTATCGCATCTGCATGTCGAGCGCCGCCTGAGCAGCCATACGTTGGCCGCGTACCGGCACGATTTACTGGTTCTCTCGGGCTTTTGCGAGACCCGCAAGGTTACGCGCTGGGCTGCCTTGAATAATTTTCAGGTCCGCGCCTTCGCGGCGGCTGAGCACGCCGGCGGCATCGGGCCGCGCAGCATTCAGCGGCGCTTGTCGGCCGTACGTTCGTTTTACGAATATCTGATGCGCGAGGGCCTCGCCAAGAACAATCCCGCGCTCGAAGTGCGCGCGCCCAAGACCAAGAAGCGCCTGCCCGCGACCCTGGACGCGGACCAGATGGCGCGGCTGTTGGACTTTCGCGCCGACGATTCCCTTTCGACGCGCGACAAAGCCATGATGGAACTGTTCTACTCCTCGGGCCTGCGCTTGAGCGAACTGGTGGGACTCGATACTGCGGCGGTGGATCTGCAGGATCGGACCGTGAGAGTGCTGGGCAAGGGTGCTAAAACGCGCATCGTGCCCATTGGGCGCCACGCCGTCGAGGCATTGAAGCAATGGTTGCCTGAGCGGGCCGCGCTGATTCGCGACAAATCGGGAGCGGCATCCGCGCACGCGGGCCCGATGTTCATTGGAAAAGCCGGGCGGCCTCTCTCGGTTCGCGCGGTGCAGTTGCGCGTGGGCACCTGGGCCCGGAGACAGGGCCTGTCGATGCACGTGCACCCGCATATGTTTCGCCACTCCTTTGCGACGCATCTGTTGGAATCGAGCGGTGATCTGCGCGGCGTGCAGGAATTGTTGGGGCATGCCGACATCAGCACCACCCAGGTTTACACGCACTTGGATTTTCAGCATTTGGCGAGCGTTTACGACGCCGCCCATCCGCGAGCCCGGCGCCGACCGCGCACGGCTTGAAAGGGCTCGAAGTCGACCCCACGGTACGAGGATTCTATGAATCACGATCCCGATCGTATTTACGGCACCACCATCCTCGCAGTTCGCCGCAACGGCCACGTCGCGGTCGGCGGCGACGGCCAGGTCACCCTGGGACAAAGCGTGATGAAGTCCAACGCGCGCAAGGTGCGGCGGCTGTACGGCGGCAAGGTGTTGGCCGGCTTTGCCGGCGGCACCGCGGACGCCTTCACCCTGTTCGAGCGGTTCGAGGGCAAGCTGGAGAAATTCGGCAATCTCACCCGCGCGGCCATTGAGCTGGCAAAGGACTGGCGTAGCGATCGCAGCCTGCGCCGCCTCGAGGCGCTGCTCTGCGTGGCCGATCTCGAGAGCACCTACGTCATCTCGGGAACAGGCGATGTGATCGAGCCCGAGCATGACCTGATCGCCATCGGTTCGGGCGGCGGTTATGCCCAGGCGGCGGCCCTGGCCTTCATGCAGAGCGACTTGGGCGCGCGCGACATTGTCGAGCGCTCGCTCAACATCGCGGCGGACATCTGCATCTACACCAACCGCAGTCTCACCATCGAGGAATTGTAAAAGCGATGTCGCAGATGACCCCGAGGGAAATTGTCGAGGAGCTCGACAAGCACATCGTCGGCCAGAAAGCCGCCAAGCGCGCCGTGGCGATTGCCCTGCGCAACCGCTGGCGGCGCCAGCAAGTCGACGCGGCGTTGCGGCCCGAAATCACACCGAAGAACATTCTCATGATCGGTCCCACGGGCGTGGGCAAGACCGAAATCGCACGAAGGTTAGCCCGGCTCGCCAAGGCACCCTTCATCAAGGTCGAGGCGACTAAATTCACCGAAGTGGGCTATGTTGGCCGGGAAGTTGATTCGATCGTCCGCGATCTTGTGGAGATCTCCGTCAAAATGACGCGAGAAGAGGAAATGGCGAAGGTACGGCACCGCGCGGCGGATGCGGCGGAGGACCGGGTGCTGGACATCCTGCTGCCCCGGGCCCAGGTGGGCTTTACCGGCGAGCCGGCATCCAAGGAACATGCATCCAAAGACAACGATACGCGGCAGCGCTTCCGCAAGATGCTGCGCGAGGGCGAGTTGGACGACCGCGAGATCGAAATCGAAGTGCGCGCCATGCCCTTGGGGGTCGAGATCATGGCGCCGCCGGGCATGGAGGAAATGACCCAGCAGCTGCAGGGAATGTTTCAAAATTTGGGCGGCGGCCGCACGCGCCCCCGCAAGGTAAAGATCAAGGAGGCATTGAAACTCCTGGTCGATGAAGAAGCGGGGAAAATGATCAACGAGGAAGAACTGAAGCTGCGCGCCGTCGAGAATGCCGAGCAGAACGGCATCGTATTCATCGACGAAATCGACAAGATCGCGCGCCGCCAGGAAACTCAGGGCGCGGACGTGTCGCGCGAGGGCGTGCAGCGCGACCTGCTGCCCTTGGTGGAAGGCTGCACGGTGAACACCAAGTACGGCACGGTCAAGACCGATCATGTGCTGTTCATCGCGTCGGGCGCGTTTCATATGTCCAAGCCCTCGGACCTGATCCCTGAGTTGCAGGGCCGCCTGCCGATCCGGGTCGAGCTCGAGCCCTTGGTGGTGGGCGATTTCGTGCGGATTTTGACCGAACCGGACGCATCGCTGACCCGGCAATACTCAGCGTTGATGGCCACCGAAGGCCTGACCCTGGAATTCGCGGACTCCGGCGTGCAGCGGCTCGCCGAAGTGGCCTTCGAGGTCAACGAGCGTACCGAGAACATCGGCGCGCGGCGTCTGCACACCGTGATGGAGCGCCTGCTCGAGACCGTGTCCTTCGATGCGGCCGACCGCAACGGCACACGCGTGGTGATCGATCGCGAGTACGTGGAAGGAAATCTCGGCGAGCTGGTCAAGGATCAGGACCTGTCGCGGTACATCCTTTGACCGCGCCGGGCGCGCCGCGTGCGCCGCAGCCCACCGATATCAAACTGCGTACCGAATCGCGGCTGCTCGATGTGCGCTTCGATGACGGCTCGCATTTCGAATTGCCGTTCGAATACCTGCGCGTGTTTTCCCCGTCGGCCGAAGTGAAAGGCCACGGCGGCGGCGAGGGTGCGCTGGTACGGGGCAAGCAGCAGGTCGGGATCAGCGGCATCGAGCCGGTGGGCAACTATGCCCTGCGCCTGTTCTTCGACGACGGCCACAATACGGGGTTGTACTCCTGGACGGTCCTGCACGACCTGGGCAGGGACCGCGAAGCCAATTGGGCGCGTTATCAAGAGCGCTGCGCCGAGGCTGAATTTTCTCAGAAATCGCAGGCGCCAAAAGCTTAGGGAGCCTGTCTCAGTACTTCGTCGGGCTCTTGGGCCCAGTCGGCTACAATGCCCGCCTGGGAACGAAAGGGTGCCATGGCTGACTCCGATCGCACGGTAGATTTTGGCTTCGAGAAGGTCGCGCCGGCCGACAAGGCTCCGCGCGTGCGGGCCGTCTTCGCCTCCGTTGCCGGCAAATACGACGTCATGAACGATCTGATGTCCTTCGGGGCGCATCGATTGTGGAAACATTTCACGCTGTCGTTGACGGGTCTGCGGCCGGGACAATGTGCGTTGGATGTGGCCGGGGGCACCGGTGATCTTGCCGCCGGAATGCTGCGACAAGTCGGCAAGACGGGGCGCGTCGTCCTGTCGGATATCAATCCGGCCATGCTGGAAATCGGCCGCGACCGCCTGCTCGACTTGGGGTTAGTGGGCAACGTGGAGTGCATCGTCGCCGACGCGGAGCGCCTGCCCTTCGAGGACAACGCCTTCGACTGCGTCACCATCGGCTTCGGCCTGCGCAATGTCACCGACAAGGCGGCGGCGCTCAAATCCATGCACCGCGTCTTGAAGCCCGGCGGACAATTGCTGGTGCTGGAGTTCTCGACGCCGGTGGCGCCGGGCTTGAAGCCGATGTACGACGCGTACTCCTTCAAGGTGCTGCCGTGGCTGGGCGGCCTGGTTGCGAAGGACGCCGATAGTTACCGCTACCTGGCCGAATCGATCCGCATGCACCCGAGCCAGGAGGTCCTGCTCGACATGCTGCGTGCCGCGGGCTTCGGTTTGGCGCGCTATCACAATCTCGCCGGCGGCATCGTCGCCGTGCACCGCGGCTACAAGATTTAGGAGCCTGCCCAGTATGCCTGCGACTCCCGCGTGGTTGGCCTCAGCCGAAGCCGTCTTGAATCGCAACATCGCGGCATCGACGCCGGGTCAAACACTGGCCAAGCGTCTCGAGGGCACCAGCCTGCAAGTCGATGTTGAGGGCATCACGCGCGTTCGCGCTGTCTGCAGTGCCGGGCGCCTGGCGCTGCTGGCGGGCGATGATTCTCCCGCGGACGCGGTCATTTCCGGTTCGGCGCCCGCGTTGCTCCAACTGTTCAGGACCGGACAGACCGGAGCCGGAGCACAGGCTCGGTCATCGGTGCAAATCCGCGGTGATGCCGAGATCGCCAATTTGTACCGCGAGCTGTTTGCGGCAGCGCGGCCGGACTTGGAGGAGGAGCTGTCCCGCTGGGTGGGCGACATGCCGGCGCGGCATCTCTCGCAGCTCGCCAAGAGCGTGCGGACTTGGGCGCGCCGCACCCGGCGCACCGCCGGCGAAAACATCGCCGAATATCTCCAGGAGGAGGGCCGGGACCTGGTCACCAAGACCGAAATGGAAGAGTTCTTGCGCGGCGTCGATGGCGTGCGGGACGGCGTCGACCGGATCGAAGCTCGCCTGCGAGGGATCGAGCAGCGCATGAAGGGGAGCTGATGCGGCTGCGGGTGCTGGCACGGCTGCTGCAAATACAGCGCGCGCTGGTCAGGCACCGGCTCGACGAATTCGTTCGCGCCACGCATCTTTACCGGCCGCTGCGCTATCTTTTTTTTGTTTCGCCCTGGACCTGGTTCCAGCGGCGCATCGGCGGCACGCGCGGCGAGCGTCTGCGCCTGGCCCTCGAGGACTTGGGGCCGATTTTCGTAAAATTCGGTCAGGCGCTCTCGACGCGCCGTGACCTGCTCCCCGTCGACATCGCCGACGAACTGGCGAAGCTGCAGGACCGTGTGCCGCCGTTTCCGGGCAACATCGCGGTGGTGATGATCGAGAAGACCTTCGGCAAGCCGCTGGATGACATTTTCGGCAGCTTCGAATCCGCGCCGCTGGCCGCCGCCTCCATCGCCCAGGTGCATGCGGCGACCTTGAAAAATGGCGACGAGGTGGTGGTCAAGGTCCTGCGCCCCGGCATGCGCGAGGTCATCGACCTGGACCTCGAAGTGCTCGACGCGCTCGCGGCACTGGCCGACGAATATTGGATCGAGGCCCGCCCGGTGAGGCCCATCGAAGTGGTGCGCGAATACCGCAAGACCGTCACCGACGAATTGGACCTGATGCGCGAAGCGGGCAATGCATCGCAGTTGAAGCGCAATTTTGCCGGCTCCTCGCTGCTGTATGTACCGCAAATTCACTGGGACTACTGCCGCTCGAATGTCATCGTGATGGAGCGCATTCACGGCATCATCGTCAGCCGGGTCGAGGAGCTGCGCGCGCGCGGCGCGGACATCGCGAAGCTCGCCGAGAACGGCGTCGAGATTTTTTTCACCCAGGTGTTCCGCCACAATTTTTTTCACGCCGACATGCACCCCGGAAATATTTTCGTGCAGATCGATGATCCGAAGAATCCGCGCTACGCGGCGGTGGATTTCGGCATCGTCGGCACGTTGCAGCCGCGCGATCAGCATTACCTGGCCGAAAATTTCATGGCCTTCTTCAACCGCGACTATGGCCGCATTGCCAAGCTGCACATCGAGAGCGGCTGGGTGCCGAAGGGCACGCGCGTCGATGAACTCGAGTCGGCGGTGCGCACGGTCTGCGAGCCCATCTACAACAAGCCGCTCAAGGAAATTTCATTCGCGCAGGTGCTGCTGCGGCTGTTCGAGACCGCGCGGCGCTTCGACATGCAGGTGCAGCCGCAGTTGATTCTGCTGCAGAAGACCCTGTTCAACATCGAGGGCCTGGGTAGGCAGCTCTACCCGGAGCTGGATCTGTGGAAGACGGCGCAGCCGGTGCTGCGCGAATGGATGCGGGAGCGGACCAGCCCGCGCACCATTTTTCGCGAGATCCGCGCGCACTGGCCCGATGCGCTGCTCACCTTGCGCCAGATGCCGCAAATCCTGCAGACCGCGGTGCGCGAGGCGGCAGAGGGCACGGTGCCCGCCGTCGATAGAGAAGTGGCGCAGCTGCGCGCCGAGCTACGCGCGGCCGCTCTGCGGCGCGACCTGAGCGTGGCGGCAGGCGTCCTATGGCTGTCGGGGTTGATCTGGCTGGCGCTGACCGCGCAATATCGTTGGTTCGGCGGGCTGCAGATGATTGCGGCCATCCTTCTGTTCGTGAGGCTGAGAGTAGGCAGGCTGCGGATCGAATGAGAATTCCCATCGAGAGCTCCACGAGTTATCGCGGCCGAAATTCGCGGCCGAATTTTCCTGCGCTGGCGCTGTTTCTGGTGGTGGCGCTGGCGGCGGGAGTCTTGGGCGCACTATTTTCCCCCGGCTTCTCGGCACCGGCCGCGCATTGGTATGCCATGCTGGCCAAGCCCGACTGGTTGCCGCCGCAAAAATGGTTCGCAGCCGTATGGATCGCCCTGTACGTGCTGATGGCCGCCGCTGCCTGGATCATATGGCGCGAACGCTATCATCGCGGCCGGAGTGCCGCGATCGGCGCCTATGGCATTCAGCTGCTGCTGAATGCGCTTTGGGCGCCGGCTTTCTTCGGCTTGAAAAATATCGGCGCCGGCCTGTTCGATATCGTGGCCCTCTGGTTGGCGGTGGGCTGGACCATGCGCGAGTTCGCGCGCGTGCGGCCGGCCGCGGCCGCCATCCTGGTGCCGTACTTCTTGTGGGTGACATTCGCCGCCGCCGCGAATCTCGCCGTTTGGAAGTTGAATCCATGACCTGTAGGCCTAGGATTACGTTCTGTTGGGTCGATGCGCCGATCGCGGGAGCGCGAAATTTACATCATGCTATCCACGCTGCGTCGGGTACATCTTCGCGAGAATCCGGGGCTAAAGTAATCTCTGCGAAGCCCTCTGCGCGCACATTTTGCGCCGTTGGGAATTAGCACCCTACCTCCGTGAGATTTCAAGCGCGATGTACTCGGCCGCAGCAACCTCAAAGTCCCGGTAGACTCTCCCCAAGATGCCGGTAGATTCATCCCGCCGTTTCAGCTCTCCGTATCAGCCGACGCCGCGCACGCTGCTGCTGTCGAACGGCAGTTATTCGCTGATGCTGACCGCGGCGGGCTCGGGGTATAGCCGCTGGCGCGACCTCGCCCTGACCCGCTGGCGGGAGGACCCGACCTGCGATCCCTGGGGCAGCTACATTTTCTTGCGCGATGTATTCAACGGTCACGTCTGGTCGGCTGGTTATCAACCCATCGGCCGGGAATCCGAATTCTACGAAGCTACCTTCTTCGAGGATCGCGCGGAGATCCGCCGCAAGGACGGTCCCATCCGCACCGTCATGGAGATTTTCGTCTCGAGCGAGGACGATGCGGAAGTCCGGTATTTGTCGCTCACCAACGAAGGCAGCGGCGTGCGCGAGATCGAGCTCACCTCGTACGCAGAAGTCGTGTTGAGCCCGCCGGCGGCGGATGCCGCGCATCCGGCGTTCTCAAAAATGTTCGTGCAAACCGAGTACGTCGCCGAACGCGGCGCGCTGCTGGCGACCCGCCGGCCCCGCGAGCCGGGTCAAGCGCAGCCGTGGATGGTGCATTTCATTTCTCTGGATGCCGAAGCGGTCGGCGGCCTGCAATTCGAAACCGACCGGGCCCGCTTCATCGGGCGCGGCCATGACGTGCGCAATGCCGTATCCGTCATGGACGCCAGACCCCTGTCCAACACGGTCGGTACGGTGCTCGATCCGGTGTTGGCGCTGCGCCGGCGCGTGCGCATCGATCCGGGCGAAACCATCCACGCCGCATTCTGGACCGGCATCGGCGCCAATCGCGCGCAAGGCTTGAGCCTGGTCGACAAGCTCGGCAGCGAGGCGGCGTTTCAGCGTGCCAAGACGCTGTCCTGGGCGAAGACCGAAGTCCAGCTGCGGGACCATAAGCTGAGCAGTGAGGACGCGCAGCTGTTCCAGGAGATGGCTTCGCGCATTCTGTATTCCGACGCATCGCTGCGTGCCTCCCCCAAGCTGCTCGATGGCAATCAGCTCGGTCAGTCCGATTTGTGGAAGTACGGCGTGTCGGGCGATCGACCGATCGTTTTGTGCCGGATAGAGGAGCCGGGCGGCGCCGATGTGGTCAAGCAGTTGTTGCGGGCACAAGCCTATTGGCAGTCAAAATGTCTGACGACGGATCTGGTCATACTGAATGCAGCCGCCCCCGCCGGCGCGGCCGCGCTGCAGGCGGCGGTGGATGCCGTCATCCAGAACGGTGCGAAGGGCCGCGAGGAAGGGCAAGGCAAGGGCAAAGTGATTGCGCTGCGCGCCGATGCCATGCCGGCGGAACATTGCGATTTCCTGCAGACGGCGGCGCGGGTGCTGTTTACCGGGCGCAGCTCGCTGCGCGAGCAGTGTGCGTGCCCTGACACGGTTGGGGGGGCCGCGCGCCTGCGGCGCGAGAACAGCGGCGAGGAATTGCGCACGCATGCGCCGCACTTGGTGCCGGCGCTCGAGTACTTCAACGGCCTGGGCGGCTTTGATGCCGGCGCGCGTGAATACGTCGTGGTGCTGGATGACGGCCAATGGACCCCCGCCCCCTGGATCAACGTGATTGCCAACCCGCAGTTCGGCTTCCTGGTCTCCGCGGACGGCGCGGGCAGCACCTGGTCGCTGAATGCGCAGCAAAACCAGATCACGCCGTGGTCCAACGACCCGGTCAGCGACACGCCTGCCGAAGCCGTCTATGTCCGGGATGAAGATTCCGGGGACTTGTGGAGCGTCACGCCTTTACCCATCCGCGAGCGGTCCTCCGTGTACGTGGTTCGCCACGGGTTCGGCTACACGCGTACCGAACACACCTCTCACGGTATCGCGCTGACGCTCACGCAATTCGTGCCGCTCGAGGATTCGATCAAGATTTCGCGTCTCAAGATCGTCAATGCCTCCGATGGGCCGCGGCAGTTGTCGATCACGCACTACTTGGATTGGAGGCTGGGCAATCAGAACAACGGCGCGGCGCCCTTCATCATCACCGCCATCGATCCGAAGACACGCGCGATGCTGGCGCGCAATCCGTGGACGTCGGACTTCAAATCGCGCGTCGCCTTCCTGGATATGGCAGGGCGGCAGCAAAGCTGCACCGCCGATCGCTCGGAGTTCATCGGACGCCACGGTTCCCTGGCCGAACCGGCGGCGCTGTTGGGACCCCAAAATCTCTCCAACCGCGTGGGTGGAGGCCTGGATCCCTGCGGCGCGATGCAAACCAAAATCAGCTTGCGTGCAGGCGAGGCCGTTGAGCTGACGCTGCTGCTCGGCGAGGAGAGTTCCGCCGGCGCTGCGCTCGCCCTGATCGAGCGCTATCGCAACGAGAATCTCGACGCGGTTTTCAAGGGCGTGACGGACTTTTGGGATCGCACCTTGGGGGTCATCCAGGTCAAGACGCCGGATCGCTCCATGGACATCTTGATCAACGGCTGGCTGCTGTATCAGACCCTGAGCTGCCGGGTGTGGGGGCGCACGGCCTTTTATCAGTCGAGCGGGGCCTATGGCTATCGCGATCAGCTGCAGGACGTCATGGCGCTGTGCGTATCCTCGCCCGCGACCGCGCGCGAGCACATTTTAAGAGCCGCCTCGCAGCAATATGCGGCGGGGGATGTGCAGCACTGGTGGCTTCCCACCTCGGGTCAGGGAATCAAGACGCGGGTGTCCGATGACCGCGTGTGGCTGGCCTTCGTGGTTGCCCATTATCTCGAAGTCAGCGGCGATCTGGGTGTACTCGACGAGCCGGTGTCCTTTCTTAGCGGCGGACCGCTGCCGCCGGGCACGAATGAACATTTCTCCGCACCGGCGCAGGAAGGCACGGCGCCGCTGTTCGAACACTGCGTTCGCGCGCTCGACTCCAGCTTAAGTCTGGGTTCGCATGGCCTGCCGCTGTTCGGTACGGGCGACTGGAACGACGGCATGAACCGCGTCGGCATCGCGGGCCGCGGCGAGAGCGTGTGGCTCGCCTGGTTCCTGCATGCCGCGCTGATGCGCTTCGCGCCGATCGCCGCGGCACGCGGCGCGGTAGGCAGCGCCGATGTCTGGCGCAAGCACGCGTTTGCGCTGGCGCAGGCCATCGAGCGCGAAGCATGGGATGGTGATTGGTATCGGCGCGGCTACTACGACGACGGCACTGTTTTAGGGTCGGTCGAAAGCGATGAGTGCCGCATCGACTCCGTGGCCCAATCCTGGGCGGTTATTTCCGGCGCCGCCGAGCGCAGCCGGGCGCTGCGCGCCATGTCCGCCGTCAACAGCCAGCTGGTCAGCCGCAGCGACGGCTTGGTGAAACTGTTCACGCCGCCGTTCGATCACAGCGCGAAGGATCCGGGCTATATCAAGGCCTATCCTCCCGGATTGCGCGAGAACGGCGGTCAATACACGCATGCTGCGATGTGGACGACCCTGGCCTTTGCACTGCTGGGCGACGGCGACCGGGCGGGAGAATTATTCTCGCTGCTCAATCCCATCAACCATTCCAGCACCCGCGCGAGCATTCATCGCTACAAAGTGGAACCCTACGTTGTCTGCGCGGATGTCTACTCGGCTGCACCGCACGTCGGGCGCGGCGGATGGACCTGGTACACGGGCTCGGCAGGCTGGATGTATCGCGCCGCCGCGGAAGGCATTTTGGGCATTAAGCTGCGGGGCGGCACGCTCATCGTCGACCCCTGTATTCCGCGCGGCTGGGCAGGATTCGAATTCACCTACAAGCACGGCTCCTCGCGCTACCGCATCACCGTGAAAAATCCGCGCGGCGTAAACCGCGGCATCGCGCAGGCAACGCTCGACGGCAAGGACTTGGGCAGCGCGGCCTGCGAGATCAACCTCACGGACGATGGCCGCTACCACTACGGCGAAATCACTCTGGGCTAGCCAGCCTTGAACTCAAGGTGCGTTCGGCGGCTTGGACTTCAGCGCGCCCAGCGCTTTCGCCATGAGTATTTTCGCCACGCCGCCGGCGGGCACGAACCGCAAAAGCCTCAGGGCAAGCGCCGGCCGGGCGAGGAGCAATCCGCCGGCAAGCGCACCCAGCGTGCCCAAGCCGCGGCTGCTCATGAGCATCTGCATGGTGCGGCTGCGCGGAAAACCGGCGTGACCATTCGCCGATGCCGGGCTGCCGTCGGCCTGGGGAGGCGGATCGAGCAGCACGCGTAATTCTTCGCGAGATTGCGCGAGCCGGGTGCGTATCAGATCTCTGGCAGCGGCGTCGCGGTCGGCCACCCTCATTCCCCGTCGGCGGATAAGATCCGCTCGAGGAGCACCCGATCTTCCTGCCATTCACGATGCACGTCGGCGAGCATCGGAGAGCGTTCGCGCGCCGCGCGCGCGCGATACAGCGCGGCGGCAACGGCCACGACGATGAAGCCGCCGGCCATCCAGGCGATGGCCGCCAGGCGATAAGGCGTGTCCCAGGTATAGGCGATGACGCCGAGGCAGATCAGGAACACCGCAAACAACGCGCAGATCGCGACGACGGCGGAGGCCACGACTTGCGCCATGATTTCGCGCTGCGTGCGCGCGAGGTCCAGTCCGGCCAATTCCACATAGGCGCCGATATGGCGCATCAGCGCAGGGGCGGCTCTCGGCAGTGACCATAACCCGCGCACGCGTGTAGCCTTTAAGAACGCCGCGTCGCCAGGATGCCCACCACTGCGCCGACCAGGGCCGCGATGCCGATTGCCTGCCACGGGCTTTCACGAACATAGTCATCCGCTGTGCTGGCAACGTTCTGCGCCTGGCGCCGGATCGAGTCCGCGCTGTCGGAGAGACTTTGCTTGGTGGCGTCAACCGCCCGCTGCACCTTGCTGCGTACGCGTACGACATCGGCGTCTTTCAGGTCAGCGATGCGTGCCATGAGATCTTCGACATCCGAGATCAGATTTTTGATCTCGCCGGAAGCAGCGTTCTTGATATCGTTGATCCCGTCGCCCAAATCATTCTTCACACGGCGACCGGTGGCCCGCGCCGCGTCTGCCGTGTTGTCAAAATTCGCTTCCATTTCATCCTCCTCGAGTGGGTTGGTCAGCGGTCCCCGTTGCGCAAACCGCACCGGCTACTGTGCGGCTGCCCGCAGTGCGGAACCATCGGTTCGTCTCTGGCCCGCCTGTAGGATTAGGCTCACATGTTAGACTGATCGCCTGCAACGCAGGCACTTTACATGAAAATCCTGGGCGAGGAGCTGGGTGAGGTCGGACGGTGGTATATCGCCCTGCCGCCCATCTTGCTGATCGGCTTCCTCATCGGTCTTTTTTTTCTCGCCGCCGCCGGTCAAGCCCGTCTCAACCTGACCAATGAGCGCGTCCATCGCGCGCAGCTTCGGGAACAGGCGCTCAACGAGTTCGCCGGCCTCATTACCGATGCCGAATCCGCGCAGCGCGGCTACTTGCTGACGGGAGAAACGAGCTATCTCGCCCCGTACGCCGAGGCAGTGACCCAGGTCGGCCACGCACTCGATCGGCTGCATGACGCCTACGGCGGCGACGAAACCAGCAGGGAGTTTCATCAGCTGCGGGTTCTGACGGGCAAGGAGCTCGGGGAACTGGAAGACGGCATCGCCCTGTTCAAGAAGCGCGGCGTAACGGCGGCGGCCAGCGTGCTGGGGACGGACGTCGGCAAGCGCACGATGGACGCCATCGTCGCCATTGTTGCAACCATGCGCAGCGAAGAGACCGCCGAGTCGGCGAAGGCCAATGCCGAATGGCAGACCGACTACCGTCTGTCGCGATGGGTGTCGGCAGCGGGCGCCGTATTGAATATTGGCCTGGTGCTGTTGGCGATCCGCCTGGTTTACGGCGACATGCGCCGCCGCACCCGCCAGGCCGCCGCCCTGCACAATCAAAAATTGGAACTCGAGCAGCAGGTCGAAGCGCGAACTCGCGAGCTGGCCGCGCTCTCGACGCACCTGCAGGGAGTGTCGGAGCAGGAAAAGTCGGCGCTGTCGCGCGAGCTGCATGATGAATTGGGCGGGCTCCTGGTGGCTGCCCGCATGGATCTGTCCTGGCTTCAACAGCGGCTGCCCAACTCCGACCCGGCCATCGAGCAACGTTTCAAACGCATCCACGAATCCTTGAGCGCCGGCGTGGATCTGAAACGCCGCGTGGTCGAGGAACTGCGGCCCACGCTGCTCGACAATATGGGATTGTTCACGGCGCTGCGATGGCAGTTCAAGGAAACCTGCCGCCGTACCGGCCTGCGCTGCACCGAGACCATTCCCGAATCGGATCTCAAATTCAGTCCCGACGCCGCCATCGGCGTGTTCCGCATCGCACAAGAAGCGCTGACCAATATCCTGAAGCACTCTGAGGCGAAGTCGGCGGACCTGTTCCTTTCCATTGAAGGAGAATCCTTCAACTTGAAGATATCCGATGACGGCAAAGGCATTCCAAGCACGCGCCTGGCCAACGCCACGTCGCACGGGCTGTCTTCGATGCGCCATCGCATCGCAGGACTCGGCGGCGTGTGGGATATCCGCTGCCCCGAGTCGGGGGGCACCGTGATCACCGCGCGCATTCCCATGGCGAGAATGTTGCCGCCGCTGCCCGTTGCCGAGGGAGGCGAGGCGCTCGCCTCCAAGGTTGCCGCCCGCCAGGCTTAAGGTCCGCTACAGTCCCGAACGCGGGGCGATCGCCGAACCACCCCGGTTGCCGATCACAACTTCCACGCGCCGATTCAACTGCCGGCCGCCCGAGTCGTTGTTGCTGGCAACCGGATACGCTTTGCCGTAGCCCTCGGTGCCGATCCGCCCGGGATCCACACCCCGGCTGACCAGTGCCGCCTTGACGGCATCGGCGCGCCGCTGCGAGAGATCCTCGTTATACGAGTCGCTGCCGACACTGTCGGTGAAGCCTTCGACCTGCACGCGCCGATCCGGATGCTCCGTCAGGAACTGCGCCACCTGTTCCATTTTGCGCGAGGCGCCCGATTTGAGCTCCGCTCTGCCCGTATCGAACATCACGTCGCCCAGGGTCATCACCAAGCCGCGCGAGGTCGGGGTTGCCTTCATGGCGTCGAGTTCAGCCTGTACGCGCGCCGTCTCTTCGTTGGCCTGGTCGCGCTGATTCAGCGCCGTTTCCGCAACGGCGGCCGAGTTCGCGGCTGCGGCCTTGGCGTTCTGCGCTTCGCGCGTGCGCGACGCCAGCATGATGCGATCGCGTTCGCTCTGACCCGCCGCCACACGCGCATCATCCGCCTTGGCGGCTCCATGGGCCTGGGCAATGCGCGCATTCTGCGCGGCAAGATACGCCGCCTGCGCGACGTGCGCGTCGCGATGGTCGAGCGCTGCCTGTTCAGCGGCACCCAAGTCCTTCTTCGCGCGGTCCAAATCGAGCGGCGCGTACTTGGCGACGTTCGGATCCGTCTCAGCCGTCTGCACGGCCGCGCGCGCACTCTCGAGCGCCGGATTCGTCTCCGGCATGGTGGCGCAGGCGCCCAAGGCCAGCGCCAAGCCGATCCCAGTGAGTAATTTTGTATTCATGACTGACATCCTCATTGATTGGGTTGGGAGCTGCGCAGCGATTCCTGCCGCAGCGCCTGCAGATTGGCATCCGCCTCCATCGCCGCCTTGCGGGAGCGTTGCTCCTGCGCCATCGCCTCCGCCAGCTGCGCATCCGCGTTCGCTTGCTCTGCCAATTGCGTTGCGGGCCGTGCATCGTGGTCAGTCGCGGCTCTTTCGGCGCGCGCCAGCTTGTCGCGCGCGGCGGCCATTTCCACCGGTGCGAACTCGGATGCGCCGGCTTGCTCGGCGCGCTGCACCGAAGACTTCGCGACTGCGAGCTGTTCGTTGGGCGGCGGTGTGGTCACGCAGCCGGCGCCTATCAGCGCCATCATCGCGCCAAGGCCCGCGCCCTTCATAAATCCTGGTGATTTCCGCTGCATATCCCCTCCGCATAATGTGTGTTGCCTGAAAAATAGAGGAGCAACATGCGTGCCAGGCGCAATACGACGCGCCGCGTGCGCGATTCGCGCATTTGCCGCGGCGGCGAAAAACTCAGTCAGGGTTGGTGTAGATATTTCCCGGCGCGATGGTAGACATTACGCCGATGTGGGACGGACCACGACAGCGCTATGCGCGGAAAAAGGCCGCGAAACTCAGTGTTTCGAGAGGTGCGCTTCGCAGATTTCGTGCAGCACTTCCGGGAGACGGCCATAGTCGCGGGCCTTGTCCAGGAAGTGCGTCGCGCCGAGCGCAATCGCCGCGTTCTTGTATTCGGGCAGGTCGTAGTTGGTGAGCACGATGATGCGGGGCTTTTGCTGCGTGGTGGCCAGCGCGCGCATCACGCCGAATCCGGTGCCCTGCTTCAAATGCAGATCGAGAATGATCACGTCCACCGCATCGCGCTTGACCGCCGCCAGCGCGGCCGACTCGCTGTCCGCCGTGCCGATCAATTCCACGTCAGAGATCTGTTTGATGGCCTCGGTCAGACGCTCGGTCAATACCTTGGAATCTTCGACCAGCAGGACCCGGAGCGAACGCACCATTAACATGTCGCCCTGGAGAGCCGCGCGTTGAAGTGGAAAGTGTTCACGGCAAGCTGCTTATTGAATCAGACCGTTGCGCAATGCGTAGGAGGTGATGTCCGCATTGGCGGTAAAGCTCATCTTCTCCAGTATCCGGCTGCGATAGGTGCTGACGGTCTTCACGCTCAAGCTGAGTTCGTTGGCGATGTCCGATACACCACGCCCGGCCGCCAGCTTGCAGAAGATTTGAAATTCGCGGGTCGAGAGGCGCGCGTGCAGCGGCTTGTCCGGATCCCCGTCCAAATCCGCCACCAGGATTTCAGCGAGTGCGGCGCTGACGTAGCGACGCCCGGACAACACGGTGCGGACCGCCTTCATCAATTCTTCCGGTGCGCTGTCCTTGGATAGATAGCCGCTGGCGCCGGCGCGCAGTACGTTGACGGCGTATTGCTGCTCCGGCAGGCCGCTCATGACCAGCACCCTGACGTTGGGATGGCCGGTCTGGATGTGGCGCAGGATGTCGAGCCCGCTGCGGTCGGGCATGTGAATGTCGAGGAGCACCAGATCCCATTCCGATTCGCGCAGCGCGTCCAAGGTCTCGTTGCCGCTGGCTGCTTCGCCCACCGCATTGATGGTCGAATCGGCCTCTAGGAATTGCTTGAACCCGGCTCGGACTACCGCATGATCGTCTGCGATCAGTACTCTTGACACGTTACATTCCCCTCAAAAAGCGCGCATTTAGGAATTCGCGCATTCCTGCCTTTGCGAATATCCGTTGAGCTTGTTATACAGCGTCTTCAGGCTGCAGCCCAGCGCATCGGCCGCGCGGCGCTTGTTGCCCTTGAAGTAATCCAGGGTGGCCTCGATCAGCGAACGTTCCATATCATAGATGCGCGATCCGACTCGAATCTCCAGGCGATCCCGGCCCGCGATTCCGCCGTTCGGCGACTGCTCGGCGACTTCGCTGCGCGCGCTGTTCTGGATGAGGGGCGCCAATTCCAGCACGGTGTCGCCGAGAATGAAGGCGCGTTCGATGCAGTTTTTCAATTCGCGCACATTGCCCGGCCAGGAATGCTGCTTTAGCGTCATGCGCGCGTGCGCCGACAGGCGTTTCTGCGTGGTCGATTGCGCATTGAGTTCCGACAAGAAGTGATTCGCGAGCAGCTCGACGTCATCGCCGCGATTGCGCAGCGGCGGCAGATCGATCGGGAACACGGCGAGCCTGTAGAGCAGATCCTCGCGCAGCTGACCCGCTTGCACCGCGGTCAGGGGGCAGCGGTTGGTGGCGGCGATGACCCGCACGTCGCAGTTGTATTCGATATTCGCCCCGACCCGGTAGAACTTGCGGGATTCGAGCACGCGCAGCAGCCGCGTCTGCATGTCCAGGGGCATTTCGGTCACTTCGTCGAGCAGCAGCGTACCGCCGTTGGCGCGTTCGAACACGCCCGCATGCGCGCGCACCGCGCCCGTGAAGCTGCCCTTTTCGTAGCCGAACAATTCGGCCTCGATGAGACCCGCGGGAATCGCGCCGCAATTGACGGCGATGAACGGCTTGCCGCGGCGCGGACTGCATTCATGGATCATTTGCGCGGCGAGTTCCTTGCCGGAGCCGCTCTCGCCGGTCAGAAGCACGCTGGCCTCGGTGGGGCCCACCCGTTCGATCAGGCGAAACACTTCCTGCATCGCGACGGAATTTCCCAATAAGAGAGAATTCCCCAAGGCGCCCATGAGGGCCATCGGCGGCGCTGCGGGACGGTCGGGAAGGCCATAACTGACGCTATTCATTACAAATCTCCTGCTGGTCGCGCTCGTGTAATCGTTACACGTCACACGCGACAATTTGTAACCTGTGCAGCTTTTCGTCGCCAGGGCTGAGGGCTGAACCTCGGCTCGGAATTCACGCTGAGTCATGTCAGTGTTTGTCTGACACGCGCTTGCAACCACTTGAATATTAAACCTGCATTGGACGGTCCCAGAGTGCCTTCGAGCCGACTCCGAGGCGTAAATCACACCTGGCACACGCTGTGCAGTCGATCGCTATGCACTCGATGAGGTCGCACCGCAGCGCCAGCAGGTCGTAAATTGCGGTTCGAGTTCCTCGCCGCACTGCGCACAGGTCCAGGGCGCACCCGTTGGTGCGGCCTCCGCGGTCTTGAGCGCGCGCAGCGCGGCTGCTTCCAGCGCATCGTCGACCCAGAGCTGCGGCCAGGTCTCGAGCATGGGCAGGTCTCCAAGCGCGCCCGCCAGATACTGATTGCGCAGCTCAGCGTCGATGCCAGCGGCGATCAGCACGTTGCGTGCATGCGCAACCTGCAGGAGGGATGCGGCACGATAGACTCGCTTCACGCTTTTCCTTTGAGGCCGCTCAGCGCCGCTTAGCGCAAGCTCTTTAGAAAAGCTCCGACGTTCTCGCCGCGCTCCAGTACCTCAACCAGCGCGGAGCCGACGACCACGCCGTCCACATGCGGGGCAAGACGCGCAACTTGCCGGGCGGAGCGAATGCCGAAACCGGCGCAGACCGGAACCGTGGCAAGCTGCTTGACGCGATCCATGTACTCGAGCACGTCGGTCGGCACATCGGCGAATCTGCCGTCGGCGGATTTTCCGGTCGTGCCGGTCATGGTCACGGCGTACACGAAACCCTTGGCCCCACGGCACAGCATCGCCAGGCGCTCGGGCGGCGTCACCGGCGTCACCATCTGCACGAGCGCCAAGCCTTCGGCGTCGAGCGCTTGGAGCAATTCGCCGCTCTCCTCGAACGGCAAGTCCGGCACGATGAAGCCCGCCACGCCCGCCTGCGCGGCGGCGCGCGGCAACTGCTCCATTCCAAACGCCAGCAGCGGATTCAAATAACTCATCAAAAGAATAGGAGCGCTGTGACGCGGCTCGATGGAGCGCAATTCGTCGAGAATCCACGGCAGCGTGACACCATCCGCCAAAGCGGCGAAGCTCGCGCGCTGAACGGTCGTGCCGTCGGCCATCGGATCGCTGAAGGGCACGCCGATTTCCACGACGTCGCAAGCGCCGGCAACGGCGGCGAGATGGTCCTTGAACTGGCGGCGGTTCGGAAACCCCGCGGTCAGATAGCCCACAAGTGCGGTTCGACCCCGAGCGACGACCGCTTGGATCGCCGCGGAGATGCGTTCGCTCGGCGCGATCATTTGCGCAGATCCCCTGGCCTCGCTCTCATCAGGGCAGCGCTTTCAGCAGCGTGTTCTGTAAAATGGGCATGTCCTTGTCGCCCCTTCCCGAGCAGCCAATGAGAATGTGCGCCCCCGGATTTTTCTTCGCGAAGCGTCGTGCGCCGAAAAATGCATGTGCGCTCTCGATGGCCGGCAAAATGCCTTCGTACTTGGCGCACTCGGCGAGCGCGTCCAACGACTCCGCATCGGTCGCCGACTCGTAGGTCACGCGCCCGGTCTTCATCAAGTAGGCGTGTTCCGGGCCGACGCCGGAGTAGTCGAGCCCCGCGGACACCGAATGCGTTTCGCGCACCTGACCGAAGGCGTCCTGCAGAATCAGCGTATAGCTGCCCTGCAAAACACCGGGCGTACCCAAGGTCAGCGACGCGGCGTTGTCGCCCAGGCCCGCACCCCGCCCGCCGGCCTCCACGCCGAGCAGTTGAACGGAGGCATCGCCCAGGAACGGATGGAACAAGCCGATGGCATTCGAACCGCCGCCGACGCAAGCGACCGCGACATCGGGCAGCGCGCCCGTGGCTTCCAGCATTTGCGCGCGCGCCTCGCGGCCGATCACCGACTGCAGCTCGCGCACCAGGTAAGGATAGGGATGCGGCCCCACCGCGGAGCCTATGGAATAGTAAGTGCCGTCAGGGTCGGACACCCAGTCGCGCAGCGCTTCATCGATGGCGGCGCGCAGTGTTTGATCTCCGCCCGTCACCGGCACCACCGTTGCGCCCAGCAACTTCATGCGATCCACATTGGGCGCCTGACGCTCGACGTCGACCGCCCCCATGTACACAGTGCAGGGCATGCCCAGCCGCGCAGCCGCCGCCGCGCTCGCGACGCCATGTTGACCGGCGCCGGTTTCGGCAATGATGCGCTTGGCGCCCAAGCGCTTTGCCAGCAGCGTTTGGCCGATGGCGTTGTTGATCTTGTGCGCACCGGTGTGCGCGAGATCCTCCCGCTTCAGGTACACCTGCGCGCCCCAGCGCTTGGTCAGAGCCGGTGCGTGAGACAGCGCCGTCGGCCGCCCGACCCAGGTCTTGAGCTCATGCATGAACTCGGCTTGAAAATCGGACTGATGCAGGTAGCGGTCGATGCCGGCCTGCAGCCGGTCGAGCGCCGGCACGAGCGTTTCGGGCACGTAGCGGCCGCCGAAGGCGCCGAAACGGCCCTTGGCGTCAGGAAGGCTCTCGGGCGCGGCGGCGGCGCGCAGCGGTGAACTCATGATTCCCTCTCCATCTGCGCGGCGGCGGCACGCGCAGCGCGCACGAACTCGTGAATCTTCGCCGGATCCTTGACGCCGGGCTCGGATTCGACGCCGCTGCTCACGTCCACGCCGAACGGCCGCACGGCCTGAATGGCTTCGGCCACGTTCTGCGCGGACAGCCCGCCCGCCAAAATCACTTCAGTCTGGCGCGCGAGTTCCGCGGCGCGGCCCCAGTCGGCGAGCTCGCCGATACCGCTCGACGGACCTTCGAACAGCATGCGTCCGGGCAGGGGATTCGGTGTCTTGCGGCCGAAGCGCACGACGGGGAGCACCTTGATGTGCGCCGGAATCTTCAACTCGCGCAAGTCCTCGACATCGGTCTGAAAATAATCCGGCTTGAGGATTCGGCAAATCTCATCGACCTTCATCTGCAAGGGATGCTGCGCGACAGCGATGCGCAATATGCCCGGCGGCGCCAGCGCCGCGAGCTGCGCGGCCTGTCCGGGCGTGACTTGGCGCGGGCTCGGCGCAAAGACGAAGCCAATCGCATCGACGTTGGCATCTGCTGCCGCGCTGACCGCATCCGCACCGGTGATTCCGCATATCTTGATCCACATGGCGGGGAGTGTAGCCATTTAGCCTCAAGCTGTCCGTGTCGTTGCCAATATTTCACGCAGCAACTGCGCGGGATCGTCGCGGCTCATGAGCGCCGTGCCGATCAATGCCAGCCTGAAACCCAATCGCATCATGCGCAGCGCATCCGCGGCGCAGGCAACACCGCTTTCGGCCACCGCCGGCCGGTCGCGGGGCAGCTCGGGGGCCAGGACGTCGAATCGTTCCGGCACCACTTTGAGGGTCTGCAAATCGCGGCTGTTGATGCCGACCAGAATATTGTCGCCGCGCGCGGTGGGGCGCCCGCTGCGCGCGGCAAGCACTTCGCGGGCCGCAGCCAGGTCGGCGCCGTCGAACGCCTCCAGCAGCACGAATAGCCGGTGTTCGGCGGACGCGTCGAGCAGGTCCATCATCTGCGCCTGCGACAACATTCTGACGATCACCAGCACGCCGCCGGCCCCCGCCGCCCGCGCCTCCAGCACCTGGTAGGGATCCACCAAAAAATCCTTGCGCATGGCCGGCACGTCGAATGGCGCCAGCGCGGAGCACGCCTGTTTCAGATGTTCGAGCGATCCGTCGAAACGCGACGGCTCGGTCAACACCGATACGGCCGCTGCGCCGCCCTGTGCATATTTCTTCACGCGCCACAGCCAGTCATCGCTTTGCGAACCCAGCTGCCCTGCGGCCGGCGAGCGCAACTTGAGCTCCGCGATCACGTCGAATCCGGCAGCCGACAAGCGCAGCGGGGGCCCAGGCGGCACAGCTCGCGCACGCTTCTCAAGCGCGTCAAGCGGCTCGAGCGCCATCGCTTGGCCGGCGCGCGCCGCGCTCGAGCGGGCCATCTCGTCCAGGAAGCCGCTCATGGCGCGGCCTGCTGCGCGGCCTGTTCGGAATGCAGCGCAAATGCCCGCAACCGTTGCAGCCAGGCCAAGGCCTTGCCGCTGTCGACGACGGCTCGCGCCAGCGCAATGCCGCCTGCGATGGACTGTGCGCGCCCTGAAATCATCAGGGCGAGTCCGCATTGCAGGACCAGGGTATCGAAATGCGGTCCGATGTCGCGGCCTTCGAACACATCGATCAAGGCCTTCAGATTGGTCTTGGCGTCGCCGCCGGCCAGCTCGCGCGGCGAGCAGCGCGCAATCCCCAATTCTTCCGGATTGATCTCGCGGCGTGTGACCTGGCCGTCCCGCACGTCGAAGGCCACGAAGGACCCGATGGGCGTCGCTTCATCCCATCCGGAAGCGCCGTGCACCACCCAGCCGCGCTCGATGCGCATGCCGGCAAGGGTGCCGGCCATCAGTTCGGCGGTCGGTGCGTCGTAGGCGCCGACCAGCAGGTAGCGCGGCGCCGCGGGGTTGGTCAATGGCCCGAGCAAGTTGAATACGGTGCGCACGCCGAGCGCGGCGCGGATGGGCGCGAGCGCCTTCATGGCGGGATGAAAGTATGGGGCGAACAGAAAAGTGAAGCCGGTGGCGACCAAACATTCGGCCGCCCGATTTTCATCCAGCGGCAGCGTGAAGCCGATGGCCTCGATCAGGTCGGCGCTGCCGCATCGGCTCGAGATCGATCGATTGCCGTGCTTGACGACGGGCAATCCGCAAGCGGCCGCGAGCAATGCCGCGCCGGTGGACAGATTCAAGCTGCCGGAGCCGTCGCCGCCGGTGCCGACGATATCGATGGCATCTATGCCTTCCGGCAGCGCGGGCTTGACCGCCAATGCGCGCATGGCGCCCGCGAACCCGCGTACCTCGTCTGCCGTGACGCCCTTGGCGCGCAGTGCCGCGAGCAGCGCACCGGCCATGACGGGCGATAAATCCGGCGCCGTCAATTGACGCAATAGCGACGCGGCCTGCTCTTCGCTCATGTTTTGCGGCGCAAGCAGCTGTTCCAGAATCTGGCGAGGAGTGTTCACATCAGGTCTTCAGAAAATTGCCCATGAGTATCGGACCGTCCGGCGTGAGTACGCTCTCAGGATGAAACTGCACGCCCTCGATCTTCAGGGATCGGTGGCGCACGCCCATGATCTCCCCCTCGGCGGTTCGCGCGGTCACCTCGAGCACGGCCGGAATGCTGCCCGGCTCCGCGATCAACGAATGATAGCGGCCCGCCTCGAAACTCTGGCGCATGCCGGCGTACAGTCCTTTGCCATCGTGCAGCACCGGCGAGACCTTGCCATGCATCAGTCGGCCGGCGCGAACCACCTTGCCGCCGAACACCTCGACCAAGGACTGATGACCGAGACAGACGCCGAATATCGGGATGCGTCCGGCGAATGCGGCGATCATTTGCATGGAAACGCCCGCGTCCTTCGGTGTGCCCGGTCCGGGTGAAATAACCAAGTGCGTGTGGTTTTGAGCGAGCGCCTGTTCCACGCTGATTGCATCGTTGCGCCAAACATCGACTTCGGCTCCCAGCGTCAGAAATGCCTGCACCAGGTTGTAGGTGAAGGAATCATAGTTGTCGATCAGCAGTACGCGTGCGGACATCCTAAAGACCCTCGGCCGCGAGCTCGAGCGCCCGCCGCAGCACGGCGCTCTTGGCCATCAACTCGTCATATTCGGCTTTTGGGTGACTGTCGGCGACGATACCGCCCCCCGCTTGGTAGCTGTAGGTATCGCCGCGAAAGACCAGCGTGCGGATCGTGATCGCCTGATCCATGTCGCCGTGCCGGCCGAAATAGCCCACGGTCCCGCCGTACAGCTCGCGGCCCACCGGCTCGAGTTCGTCGATGAGCTGCATGGCACGCACCTTCGGAGCGCCGACCAGCGTGCCGGCGGGAAAGGTGGCGGCGAACAGATCGAACGCATCCTGGCCCGGCGCCAGACGTCCCTTCACTCCGCTGACGATGTGCATGATGTGGCTGTAGCGCTCGATCACGCGATAAGGATCCACCGACACCGAACCCGCAACCGCGACGCGTCCCAAATCGTTGCGCGCGAGATCCACCAGCATCACGTGCTCGGCATTTTCCTTCGGATCGCCGCGCAGCTCGGCTTCAAGCGCCGCGTCGCTCGCCTCATCGGTGCCGCGGGGCCGTGATCCGGCAATGGGCCGCAATTGCGCCTGCCCCGCATGGCACTTCACCAAGGCTTCCGGCGAGGATCCAACGACGGTGATATCGCCGAGCTCGCAGAAGAACATGTAGGGCGACGGATTCAACAGGCGCAGTGCGCGGTAAGCCTCGAACGGCGCGAGGGTATGGCGTCCCTCGAACCGGGACGCGAGCACCAGCTGGTAGACATCGCCGGACGCAATGTATTCCTGCGCGCGCCTCACGCGGACCGCGTGCGCCTCTTCCGTCAACGACGGCGACGCCTTGGAAAACATCCCCGGCGCGAGCGGCGTGGGCACCGCGCCCCGCAGTGCTTGAATCACCTCGCGCCTCAAGCCTTGCCGCTCATCTTCGCTGCCGTCATGAAGCAGTGCGACACCGCGCGTCAAATGATCGAACACCAGCAGCGAACGCGGCGCCACGTAGTGAGCGTGCGGCGTTTGGGTGGCGTCGAGGCTTCGATGCGGCAGCCGCTCGAAATAGCGGACGGCGTCGTACGCCGTGTATCCCACCAGGCCGCCCAGCAAGGGGACACCCGGGATTTTTGGGCTGGGGCTCGGAGCGCGCAGCAATGCATCGCGCAGCACGCCCAAGAATTCCTGCTTGTCCTTGGGTCGCGCCGACTTCGTTCCGCCGACATTCACTCCGGCGGCGTCAATCTTGACCTCGAGGCAATCGCCGAAGCCGATGAAGGAATAGCGCGCCAGACGTTCGCCGCCTTCGACGCTCTCCAGCAGGAATCGGGGCCGGAACGGCGCAAGCTTCAAATACGCCGAAACCGGCGTATCGAGATCGGCTGCAATGTCAAAAGGCGATTTCATTCACAACTCTTTCAGACAATAAAAAACCCATCACCACTTGTCGCGGAGATGGGCTCTGGAGAACGGTAAAAACGAAAACTAAACGACCAGCCCACTCCTTAAGGGGAGCGCCACCACCAGGTGTTGCGATGAGTGCGTGCGGTCGACATGCGGGCAGTATCGCCGCCTGGAGCGGCCAGCGTCAAGAATCGCCTGCCAATCGCTATTTTTTCGCGGTGGTTTCCAGCTTTTTCTTGTATTTGCGGGTCAATTCCACGAATCGGGGAGTCAGCCCGATGTCCTCATACACCGGGTCGCCCTGGTCGTCGCGCGAAATGACCTTCGGGCCGCGCTCATAGGGGATGGCGGCGGCAATCTCGTCCAAGCCGGCGCCGAGCAGGTCCGTCACGATTTCCTCGATCGGCTGCCCCGGATAGAGATCTGCCAGGGCCTGCAGTCTCGCCGCATCGTCCAGCGGCAGGCGCACGGCGTACTCTTTCGCGGTCCTCGCCGGCGCAGCGGTTTTCTTCCACCGATCGAGCAAGGACTTGAATTTCACGGCTACTCCGCCATACCAGTGGGTTGCGAGCGTCTATTATAGACCGCGGGGACATTTCATCAGCGCCCAACCCAAAATCAGCCCAGCCGGCGTATTCGAATACAGCAGCCGTGCTCTATCCTTGGTTTGGAGCACGAACAAGGCCTTGAGCATCACGCTGGGGGTGCTCACGTTGGCGGCCGGCGCACTGCCGGCGGGCGTTGCCTATGTCGGCGCGCAGATTGTCGATGCCGTCATTCACGCCGCGGATTTGCACCGTCGCACCGGCACGACTTACCTCACCGACGTGGTGCGCTACGTCGCCCTGGAGGCGCTGCTGGTTGCCGCCACCGCCATGGCGCAGCGGGGCATTTCGCTGGCGCAGTCGCTGCTGCGCGCGCAGCTGGGTCAGCGCGTCAACGTCATGATCTTGGAAAAAGCGCTCACGCTCGACTTGACCCAATTCGAGGACTCGGAGTTCTACGACAAGCTGACGCGCGCGCGGCGCGAAGCCTCCAGCCGGCCGTTGAGCCTCGTGATGCGCACCTTCGGACTGGGCCAGAATGCGGTGTCGCTGATCTCCTTCGGTGGACTGCTGTATCGCTTCTCGCCGTGGGCCGTGCTGCTCTTGATCCTGGCCGGTCTGCCGGCATTCCTCGCGGAAGCCAAGTTCTCGGGCGAGGCCTTCAGGCTGTTTCGCTGGCGCGCGCCCGAGTCGCGCATGCAGATCTATTTGGAATCCGTCCTGGCGCGCGAGGACTATGCCAAGGAAGTGAAGCTGTTCGATTTGGGGCCCCGATTTCTGGATCGTTACCGGGACATTTTCACCCGCCTGTATCGCGAGGATCGCGATCTGACCCTGCGCCGCGACGGCTGGGGATTTGGCCTGGGGCTTTTGGGAACGGCCACGCTGTACGGCGGTTATGTGTGGATCGCCGTCGAAACCGTGCTCGGCGCCATGACGGTCGGTCAAATGACCATGTACCTGATGCTGTTCCGCCAGGGACAGGCGGCCGTGAGCGCTGCGTTGTCGGCCATCAGCGGCCTGTACGAGGACAACCTGTATCTCTCGAACCTGTTCGAATATCTGGAACAACCCGTGGGCCGGGGCAACGTCCATGGCCGGCTGACCGCGGGGCCCGAACCGGGCGACGGC
>DATHKV010000028.1:0-36692 GCA_035488895.1 Steroidobacteraceae bacterium | reverse complement strand
TCCCAGGCCCATCTTGACACCCGAGATCAGGTAGGCGTGCAATTCGTGCGTGAAGTGACTGACTCGCTCCTGCACCGTCTTATTGCGGCGCAATAGGACGTTGTAGCCCAACACCGCGGGCACCGCGACGACCAGGCCGATAGCGGTCATGATCAAGGCCTCACCGACGGGGCCGGCAACCTTGTCGATCGAGCCCTGTCCGGACACGCCGATCGCGATGAGCGCGTTGTAAATACCGATGACGGTACCGAGCAGTCCGACGAACGGCGCCGTTGCACCCACGGATGCAAGCACCGGCAGGCCGGTTTGCAGCCGGCTGATGATGGCATCGGCAGTACGTTGCAGCGACTCGGTGATCCACTCGCTGGTGCCGATCGCGCCCGAAAGACGCGTCTTGTTGACCTCGTGGTACTCGTACGCCTGTTTGCCGGTCTCGGCCAGCGCGCGAAACGGATTGGAGCCGCCCTTCAACTTGCTGATTGCATCGGTGAGAGTGGTCGAACTCCAGAACTCCTTTTCAGCTTCGATCGCCTGGAGACGCAGCCGGCGCTGGTCGAAGAATTTGGTGATCATGATGAACCAGGTCATGAGCGACATGATCAACAGCACGGCGAGGATCGATCTGCTAACGATATTGCCGTTGGCAAGGAGCGCACCCAGGCCATATGGATTTTCAACAACTGTCTCTTGCATTGACCGATTCCCTCTACTTAGAAAAGCTTAGTAATAGTGGTGTATGAACTTGACTCGTTAATCGACTGACGGCTACCTGCCTGTCAGCTTCCAGGTGATCTTGAATGGGAAAGTACCCTCGACCGGCTTGCCGTCTTCCATGGCCGGCATCATCTTCTGTCCCTTGACGCCCTTCAAACAGGCGTCATCCAAACGCGGAAAGCCCGAACTGGTCTGAACCGTTGCGTCCAAGATCTGGCCGCTGGCCGCTACCTTCATTTGTAGAATGCAGCTGCCTTCTTCGTTCGCCCGCTTCGAAGCGTCCGGGTAGTACTCTTCGCCGATTTTGAACGGATGCCGCGGATCCATCTTCGGACTCGAAACCTGGTGCTGCACCGGAGCGGCGACAACCGGCGCCGGCGGCGGCGTCTTGGTCTGAGTCACGACGGAGATCGCGTTGGTCTCTGGCGGTGCCGCCTGAATGTCGACGAACTCCGGAGGGGGCACATAGGGTTTAATTTCTTCGAGCTTGGGCGGGGGCGGCGGGGGCTTGTCGACGTCTTTGGGTTTTTCGATCTGGGCAATTTCCACCGGAGGAATTATTTTTTGCACCAGCTGACCGGCCAGTCCGGAATAAAATCCCCACACCATGACCACGTGGATGAGGATGACGACAACGAGGGCGGCGCCCCGCTTGCCCGAGAATAATGAAGGCTGTTCGTAATACATAAGTCTATGCGGCCCTACCCCTTGCTCTTAATCTAGCGCATCGCGCACGCCTCAAACTTGCAGCCAGTTTCCCAGCGGCTTCCCAGCAAGTTCCCTTCGGCGAGTTAAGAAGCCTGACACATATCCCGCCCGAACTGCAAGCGCGATGTAAGTCCAAAATGTCCCGTTCTAACGTCAGACTTTACGAAGTCTTGGCGGCATTTGCTGTTGTCGGCTCCAGATCCGTGACTGCTCCCAAGGAGGCGCTGCTCACTTGGCGCGAATACTTCGCCAAAGCGCCGCGGCGCGCATAGGGCTTCGGAGCCGTCCAGGTTTTACGGCGTCTTTTAAGCTCGGCAGCGGCGACGTGCAGGGTAATCTCGCGGCGCTGCGCATCGATGGTTATCGCATCTCCGGTCCGCACCAAGGCCAGGGGGCCACCGAGCGCCGCTTCAGGAGACATATGTCCCACCACGAAGCCATGGCTGCCGCCCGAGAACCGGCCGTCGGTAATCAGCGCGACGCTGTTGCCCAAGCCTTTGCCCATGATGGCGCTGGTGGGACTTAACATCTCGCGCATGCCTGGGCCGCCCTTGGGGCCTTCATAGCGAATGACCACGACATCGCCGGCCTTCACCTTGCCGTTCAGGATGCCTTGCAGAGACTGTTCTTCGGAATCGAACACCCGCGCCTTGCCTTTGAAACTCAAGCCCTCTTTACCGGTAATTTTTGCAACTGCTCCCGCGGGCGCGAGGTTCCCATACAGGACCACCAAGTGGCTGTCCTTCTTTATGGGATTGCTCAAAGGCCGCACGATCGCCTGGCTCTCGGGGTAAGGGGCAGCCTGCCGAAGATTCTCGGCCAGGGTCGCGCCGGTCACGGTGATGCACTCGCCGTGCAGCAAGCCTGCGTCCAACAAGGACTTCATCAATGGTTGGATGCCGCCGATCGCCACCAGTTCCGACATCGAATAGCGTCCGCTGGGGCGCAGATCCGCCAGTACGGGCACGCGCTTGCCAATTCGCGTGAAGTCATCCAGCTTCATTTTAATGTTGGCCGATGAGGCAATTGCCAAAAGGTGCAGCACAGCATTGGTGGACCCGCCGAGCGCAATGACCACCGTGATCGCGTTTTCCAGTGCCTCGCGGTTCAGGATGTCGCGCGGGGTGATGCCGCGTCTGATTAGGTTAACCACCGCGGCGCCGGCGCGCCGGCAATCATCGCGCTTCTGGTCCGAGATGGCGTCCTGCGCCGAACTGTTCGGCAGGCTCATGCCCATGGCCTCGATGGCCGACGCCATCGTGTTCGCGGTATACATCCCAGCGCAGGCGCCCGGTCCGGGTATGGCCGTGCGCTCCACGAATTTGAGCTGCTGCTCGGACACGGTGCCTCGCGCGTGCCCGCCCACCGCCTCGAAAACGGAAACAATGTCGCGGTTGTCCGCGCCCGGACGGATTGTGCCGCCATACACGAACACCGCGGGACGGTCGAGCCGGGCCAGAGCCATCATGCAGCCGGGCATGTTCTTGTCGCAGCCGCCGATCGCGACGACGCCGTCGAAACCCTGTGCGCCCACCACCGTCTCAATCGAATCCGCAATGACCTCGCGGGACACCAGCGAGTAGCGCATGCCCGGTGTCCCCATGGAGATGCCATCGGATACGGTAATCGTATTGAACGTGATCGCCTTCGCGCCCGCTTCATCCACCCCGGCAGCCACCAAACGTGCGAGTTCATCGATGTGCATATTGCAGGGCGTCAGGTTGCTCCACGTCGAGGCAACACCCACCTGCGGCTTCATGAAATCTGCGTCAACAAAGCCAACGGCGCGCAGCATCGCGCGGCTCGGAGTCTGCTTCAGGCCGTCGACCACCGCGCGGGAATGGCGGCGGGTGTCGACCTCGGAGGTTTTCTTGCGCATGCGGCCCAGCTTACGCAATGCCATAGCGTTGGACCAAGTACCGATAGACTCCGCGCAGCGCCTGTGCCTCGGCGCCCACGCCGCGGCCTGGGCGGTCTTTGGAATTCCACGCATACAGATCAATGTGCAGCCAGGTCGAGTCGGTGACGAAGCGCTTCAAGAAAAGTGCACCGAAAATGGCGCCTGCGAACGGCGAAGATGCAACATTGTTTAGATCGGCAATTTTGCTGGCCAGCTCGTCATCGTAGCCGGCCCACAACGGCATCGGCCAGAGAGGATCGTGTTCGGCGGCCGCTGCGCGTGCGAGGTCCTGTACGACGCGTTCATCGTTGCCGAAGAGCGCCGGCAGCTCCGGACCGAGCGCAACCCGTGCCGCTCCCGTGAGCGTGGCGAAGTCGATGATCAGGTCCGGGCGTTCGGCATCGGCAAAGGCCAGTGCGTCGCATAACACCAGACGGCCTTCCGCGTCCGTGTTG
This sequence comes from Steroidobacteraceae bacterium, assembly GCA_035488895.1. Lineage (GTDB taxonomy): Bacteria > Pseudomonadota > Gammaproteobacteria > Steroidobacterales > Steroidobacteraceae > Bog-1198. The sequence goes on along the minus strand of DATHKV010000028.1, from coordinate 32,915 downwards.
CCCACCTCGACGGTGAGTCCCTTGCGCGTGGCGAGCACATCGCCAGGCCGGTAGGCATTGCCGCTGATCGCGTTCTCCACGGCCGGCACCAGAACACGGATCCGGGCACGGATCCGCGTACTCATGGCCAAGTGCGCGAGCGCGAGTGCGACCGCGGCGCCGCCCATGTCCTTTTTCATCAGAGCCATGCCGGAACTCGGTTTGATGTCCAAACCGCCGCTATCGAAACACACCCCCTTGCCGACCAGCGTCACGAGCGGGTACGCGGCGCCCTCCTTGGGCGTCCATCGCAATTCGACCAAGCGTGGCGCATCGGCGCTGGCGCGACCGACGGCGTGAATGGCCGGAAAATTCGCGGACAGCAAATCTTGTCCGACCCATTCCTTGAACGCCGCATGATGGCGATCGGCAACCTGCCGCGCCGCAGCAGCGAGCTGCACCGGCCCGAAGTCACCGGCCGGCGTGTTGATCCAGTCGCGCGCCATGCGCAACGACTCGGCGGCATGGCTCACGAACACCATATCGGCATTGGCCGGCGGCTCAAGGCTCGCCGTCTCGTTCTTCGATGCCCGGTACCGATCGAAGCGATACGTACCGTAGGCAAAACCCAACGCCAGCTGCGCGGCCTCCGTCGCGCTGAATTCTTGCGCGAGGCGAAAACGGCGTGCGGGCAGCCTTTCGGCCAGTCCTGCCGCATGCCACAGCGACAATTCTCCGAGCCGCTTGCCAAGTCCCGCCACGGCCGCGGCGACGCCGCCGCCCGCATCCGGCAACAGCACGACGCGATGTTTCTCGCCCTTGAAGTTTTGTTCGACGAGCCACTGGCGTGCGAGCGGCGATTGACCTGCGCGCCACGGGTCGATTTCATCCTCGTGCAGCAACCACAATGGGAGCGGGGAATTAGTGCCGGAAGTCATCAAAAGGGGTCCTTCGATAGTGCGCCGATGCCTGCGAAATCCTTGCATCATAAGAGCTTCTGTGGTGCTATTCGATGTTAGTTAACAAAGCATTTAAGCGCAATTTTGTGCGAGACCCCGCTTAAGGCCGTGAAAGTCTTTAAGCGGGGTCTTGCGTTTTACGCAGGAGATTTGCATGCGTTTGTATTCGCAGAAAGACGTCGACAGGAAGGCACTGCGCGGGGCGCGGATCGCCGTGCTTGGCTATGGCAGCCAGGGACGCGCGCATGCGCTCAATCTGCGCGACAGCGGCTACGATGTGGTGGTCGGGGTACGCAAGGGCAACAGCTGGACCAAGGCAAAGAAGGATGGGCTCGCCGTCGCGGAGCCGCTTGCCGCCGTCAAAGGCGCGCATCTGATTGCCATGCTGGTTCCCGACATGACCCAGCGGGCTCTGTACACGGAGCTGAAGCCGCATTTTGAGAAAGGCGCGACGCTGCTGTTCGCCCACGGTTTCAATATTCACTTCAAGCAGATCAAACCGCGCAAGGATCTCGATGTGGTGCTGATCGCTCCGAAGGGTCCGGGTGATCTGGTGAGGCGCCAGTACCAACAGGGCCGCGGCGTGCCCTGCCTCCTGGCGATCGCGCAGAATCCTTCCAAGCGTGCCAAGCCCAAGGCGCTGGCCTATGCCGACGGTATCGGGGGAACCCGTGGCGGAGTGCTCGAGACGACATTTGCCGAGGAAACGGAAACCGATTTGTTCGGCGAGCAAGCCGTGCTCTGCGGCGGCGCCACGGAATTGGTCGTCAAGGGCTACGAGACGCTGGTGGAAGCCGGATATCAGCCGGCGGTGGCGTACTACGAATGTCTGCATGAGCTCAAATTGATCGTCGATCTGCTGCACGAGGGAGGCATCACGAAAATGCACCGCTTTATCAGCGAAACGGCCAAGTACGGCGACCTGACCCGCGGGCCGCGCATCGTCAACAAGGCCACCAAAAAAGAAATGCGCAAAATCCTGGCCGAGATTCAGCAAGGAAAATTCGCGCGCCAATGGATTGCGGAAAACAAAGGCGGCCGTCGCAAGTACTCGAAGCTGTTGAAGGCTGACCTCAAGCACCCCATCGAAAAAGTCGGCGCGCAACTGCGCGCCCGAATGCCCTGGCTGGAAGCGGGCTGACATTCGCTAGGAGCCTCGACATGACGCCGCGCACGCTATTCGACAAGGTCTGGTCGGCGCATGAGGTCGTTGCCGAAACGCGCGACACGCCTGCGGTCCTGTATGTCGATTTGCACCTGGTTCATGAGGTGACGACACCGCAGGCGTTCAGCATGCTCAAGGCGCATGGGCTGCCGGTTCGCCGACCCGATCGGACGCTTGGGACCATGGACCATTCGACGCCCACGCAGAGCGCGCAGGTGTTTGGATCCGTGCCGATCAAAGTGGACGCCGCGGCCAAACAAGTGCGCCAGATGGAGCAGAACGCAGCCGAATTCGGCATCGAACTGTTCGGCATGCGCGACGCGCGCCGCGGCATCGTACACATTATCGGTCCGGAACTAGGGATGACGCAGCCGGGCATGACCATTGTCTGCGGAGACAGCCACACGAGCACCCATGGCGCCTTCGGCGCCCTCGCCTTTGGGATCGGCACCACCGAGGTCGGTCACGTCTTTGCCACCCAGGCCCTGTTGCAACGCAAGCCGAAGAGTCTGGCGGTGAATATCGAGGGTCGATTGCACCCGGGCGTCACCGCAAAGGATTTGATTCTCGCCATCATCGGACAGATCGGCGTCTCGGGCGGCACCGGCTACGTATTGGAATATCGCGGCTCGACCGTGCGCGCACTGTCGATGCACGAACGCATGACGGTGTGCAATATGTCCATCGAAGCGGGAGCCCGCGCCGGCATGATTGCACCGGACGAGGTCACCTTTGAATACCTCAAGGGCAAGCCCCGCGCCCCGCGCGCCGGGGATTGGGAGGCCGCAGAAACGCGCTGGCGTAGCTTCGTGACCGACCCTTTAGCTCGATTCGACGCGTCGGTCGATGTTGATGCCGGGCGCATTGAACCCATGATCACCTACGGCACCAATCCCGGTATGGTCGTGCCGATCGGCGCTGCGATCCCCGAAAGGAAAGGCGATGAAGTGTTCGACAAGGCCCTGCGCTACATGGGATTCCACTGCGGCGAGGGTATGCTGGGCAAGCCGGTGAACGTGGTTTTCATCGGCAGCTGCACCAATGGCCGGCTGGAGGATTTGCAAGCGGCCGCACGAATACTCGAGGGACGCAAGGTCGCGCCGGGCGTGCGGCTGCTCATCGTGCCGGGCTCGCAACAGATCAAGCGGGAGGCCGAAGCGTCGGGGCTCGCTGATATTTTCAAGGCCGCCGGAGCGGACTGGCGCGAGTCCGGCTGCTCCATGTGCCTCGGCATGAACGGCGACACCGTGGCAGCTGGGCAATATTCCGTGAGCACCAGCAACCGGAATTTCGAAGGCCGTCAGGGAAAAGGAGCGCGCACGCTGTTGGCCAGCCCGTTGACCGCCGCGGCCAGCGCCGTCAAGGGCAGCATCGCCGACCCGCGCGAGTTGCTGTAATGCAACCCTTGAGACGCATCACTTCGCGAACCGTGGTCATCGCATCCAGCGATATCGACACGGATCAGATTATTCCTGCGCGATTTCTGACCACCACCACCAAGGAAGGCTTGGGTCTGCAACTCTTCGCCGATTGGCGTTACCAAGAGGATGGAGCGCCGAAACCGGAGTTTGTGTTGAATCGCCCCGAAGCCAGGGATGCGCAGATTCTGGTGGCCGGCCGCAATTTCGGCTGTGGCTCTTCGCGCGAGCATGCGCCCTGGGCTTTGCTTGATTACGGGTTCCGTGCCGTCATCAGCGAGGGAGTTGCCGATATTTTTCGCGGCAATGCGCTGAAGAACGGCTTTTTGCCCATCGTCGTCGATGAGCAGACATCGCAATGGCTGCTCAAGCATCCGGGCGCTGAACTTACCATCGACCTCGAGGCCATGCGGCTGACGCTGCCGACGGGCGCGTCGATTGCCTTTGCCATCGAGCCCTTCGCGCGTCACTGCCTGTTGAACGGATTGGACGAATTCGGCTATCTACGCAGTAGACTGCCGGACATCGAGCGCTTCGAGGCGGCGCGCAGCTGATGCATGCAAGGATTGCACTGCTCGCCGGCGACGGCATCGGCGCGGAGGTCACGGCCGAAGCGGTGCGTGCACTCGAGGCAGTGGCGGTTCGATTCGATCATCGCTTGGTATTCGAATCAGCGCTCTTGGGAGGCGCCGCCATCGACGCGACCGGTGAGCCGTTGCCGGCCGCCACGCTGGCCCTGGCGATGCGCGCGGACGCGATCTTGTTGGGAGCCGTGGGCGGTCCAAAATGGTCGGATCCGGATGCCAAGGTGCGTCCCGAACAGGGCCTGCTGCAGCTGCGCAAGGCGCTGGGGCTGTTCGCGAATTTGCGGCCCGTCGTGCCCCACCCTGCGGTGCTCGATGCCTCGCCGATCAAGGCGGATCGCTTACGCGGCGTGGACATCATGGTGGTGCGCGAACTCACCGGCGGCATTTATTTCGGCGAGAAATCCCGCACCGCCACGGAAGCTGTCGACGTGTGCCGCTATACGCTCGCGGAGATTGAACGCGTCGTGCGGCTCGCGGCAAACTTGGCGCGGGGCCGCCGCGGAAAATTGACCTCGGTCGACAAGGCCAATGTGCTGGAAACCTCGCGCCTTTGGCGCTCCGCCGTGAATCGCATCATGCCGGCTGAATTTCCCGACGTCGTCGTGGAACACATGCTGGTGGACTCGGCGGCCATGCACCTTCTGCAAAGGCCGCGCGACTTCGATGTCATCGTGACCGAAAACATGTTCGGCGATATTCTCACCGATGAAGCATCCATGCTCGCCGGCTCCATGGGGTTGCTGCCGTCGGCGTCGCTCTCCGCGGACGCGCGCGGCGGCGTGTTCGAACCCATTCATGGATCCGCGCCCGATATCGCCGGTCGCGGTATCGCCAATCCGTATGCCGCGATCTTGAGCGCTGCGATGCTGCTGCGTTACTCGCTGCGCCTGAACACCGAAGCGCAAGCGCTCGAGAAGGCGGTCGATCGGGCGATCAGCGCAGGCGCCCTCACCGCTGATCTCGCCCCTGCGGGCAAGGCAGTCACGACGCGCGCAGCTGCCGACGCGGTGTTGGCTGCACTTTAGCGGCGCGTGCGAGGCCCTCGCGCAGATCTGCCACAAGGTCGGTCGGGTCTTCTATGCCCACTGAAACACGCAGCAGTCCGGGGTTGATCCCCGCCCGCAGCCGCGCCGATTCCTCCATGCCGGCATGCGTCATGCTCGCCGGGTGGGCAATGAGGCTTTCAACGCCGCCCAAGGATTCGGCAAGGGTGAAGCACTGCAGGCCGGTGAGAAACGCCTCGATGGCAGTCTCGCCTCCGGCGAGCTCGAAACTCAGCATCGCGCCGAAGCCGCTTTGCTGCCGGCAGGCAATGGCATGCCCGGGGCTGTCGGCAAGACCGGGGTAATAGACGCGCAGCACCTCGGGATGCTGTGTTAGAAACTCCACCACGCTCGCGGCATTCTCGGCATGCACACGCATCCTCGCGTGCAGGCTGCGTACGCCGCGCAGCGTCAGAAAGCTGTCGAACGGCGCCCCCGTAACACCGACGGCGTTCGCCCACCATGCCAGGGTCTGGTGCAGATCCTGTGTCGCCGCGATCACCGCGCCGCCGACCACGTCGCTGTGACCGTTCAGGTACTTGGTGGTGGAGTGCATCACGTAGTCGGCGCCCAAGCCTATGGGCTGCTGCCAGATCGGCGACAGGAATGTATTGTCGACCGCCGTCAACGCGCCGGCCGCATGCGCGGCATCCGTGATCGCGCGAATATCGACCACGCGCAGCAGGGGATTGCTCGGCGTCTCAATCCACACCAGCACAGGTTTCGCATCAAGCGCCGCGCGCAGCTCGGCCGCGTTGCCTTGATCGACGAAATCCACCACGAGATTTCCCTTCGCATGCAGGGCCTTGAGCAGGCGGTACGTGCCGCCGTAGCAATCGTGAGGCGCGAGCACGCGGGCGCCCGCCGGGAGCGTCGCCAGGATCAGTGTGATGGCCGCCAATCCTGTGCAGGTCACAATTGCCCCGGCACCGCCCTCCAGATCCGCCAGCGCATCGGCGAGCTGGTCGCGCGTCGGATTGCCGGAGCGCGTGTAATCGTACTTGCGCGGCTGGCGGTAGCTCTGGAATGCAAAATTGGTCGACAGGTAAATCGGCGGCACCACGGAACCGTGGTGCGCGTCCGACTCGAGACCGGCGCGAACCGATCGAGTCGCGATGTTCTTAGGTGTAGCTTTGCTGCTCATGATTGCTGCTCCGCAAGGGCGTGCTTGATGATGGGTGTGAGGGCCGCGCCTTCCTTCAAGAAGGCGTCATGCCCGAAAATCGAATTGATCTCGATCAATTGGCGCGGACCGTTCAAGCGCGCGGATAGTGCCTGCATGTCGTTGAACGGCACCAACTGATCCTCGCGCACGGCAATCAACGTCGCCGGCGTGTGCACCCGAGTCGCATCCATCTCATGCAAATCGATCGATTCGCTCAAGGTCAGGAAGGACTCGGCGCGGTAGTTTTGTACGTAATCATCGCCGCGCGCGAACAAATAGTCCTCGATCGGAAATCGAAAGCGATCGGCGTTTCGCTTCGGCGCTCCGCCGAACCTGAGCGCAAACTCGATGGGACTCCGGTACGTCGCCATCGCCAGCGCACGGGCCAGCTTGAGTCCCGCGGCGCCATCACCGCGCGCAATGGCCTCGCGCACGATTTGGCGCTGCACGCTGCGCCAGGCCGTCGACAGCACCTGCGAGCGGTCGGCGGCGCTCAGTACCACGATATGGCCCACCAGGTCGGCATGGCGCTCGGCAAAACACAGGGCCACCATGCCGCCATACGAGGCGCCGACGATGGCATGCAAGGATCGCAATCCCAGATGGCGAACGATCACGCTGAGCGCCTTGGCCTGATCGTAGGAACTAATCGGCGGAAATTGGCCGCCCACAGCGGGCGTCGCGCTGTCGCCGCGCCCGCCGATATAGTCGATGCCCAACACACGATACCGGCGCGTGTCGACGCCGAGCCCCGGCCCCACCATCTCGGGCCACCAGCCCTCGCCCGGCGCGCCGGTGACGATGCGATGCGCGGAGATTCCGCCGATCACGACGACAACGGGGCCCTGCTCGTTGCCCACCAATCGAAAGGACACCCGTGCATCCGGCAGCGGATCGCCGTAATGCAATTCGAAGGGCTTGAGACTCAGAGTCTCATCGAAGGGATTCAAGAATTTATCTGCCACTCGCTTTAAGCTCCTAAAGGCAACCACCCCTGGAGCATCGCTCGTAGCCCATTGAAGTCGCGGAGCGCCCGCGCAATCGGCTGCCCATCTACCGGATCCGCGCTTTTGGGGCGAACCCGCAGGAGTTGGCACCGTTCCGACCCATCCATGAGGAGAGTGTCGTTGGTTGCCCCGGCTTCTAAGGGCCTTTCCCTCAGCCGGTCTAGATAAGCCGTTGAATTTTAGGCAGCCGCGCCGGAGACGTCAAGCATTTTACCCCTGAAGCGCTTGCGCCGCTTTAGACAATGCATTAATGTAATAGCGCATTGATACACGGCCAATGTCGTATTCGGCCAGTTCAGGATTTCACATGAAAACCAATCGTCCGGTGACCCAACGGCAGGAACAGCAGCATGAACGGGCGCTGTGCGCTGCGATACTGGCGTTGCGCTCCATCGATGAGTGCCGCAGTTTTTTTCGCGATTTATGCACGCCCGCCGAGCTGCAGGCCATGGCGGATCGCTGGGCGGTGGTCGAGCTGTTGGAGCGCGGCCTCCCCTACCGGGAAATTCACAAGCAAACCGGTGTGAGCGTGACCACCATCGGCCGCGTCGCGCGCTACCTGACGTCGGGCAACGGCGGTTATCGCGCCGTGACCGAGCGGCTGAAACTCAATGCCTAGCGAGAAGAGAAACGGCGACTCCATGCGCCTCAAGATCGCCGTTCAAAAAAGCGGCCGTCTCACCGACAACTCGCTGGATTTGCTGTCGCGCTGCGGCCTGAAGTACAGCCGCGGTAAAGATCAATTGATGTGCTATGGCGAGAACATGCCGCTCGATGTCTTGTTCGTTCGCGATGACGACATCCCCGACCTGGTACAGGAAGACGTCTGTGATCTGGGGTTGGTCGGTTTGAACGTCATCGAAGAAAAACGCCTTGCGTTCGAAGCGCGCGGCATCAAGTCCCTGTTCGAGACGGTGCAGCTCTTGGATTACGGTCGCTGCAAACTATGCATCGCCGTGCCGGACGGATTCGATTATCAAGGTCCGCGCTCGCTCAACTCAAAGCGCATTGCCACCACCTATCCGCATATCCTCGCCCGCTTTCTCAAACAGCACGACATCGCCGCCGAGGTCGTGGTGCTGTCCGGGTCGGTCGAAATTGCACCGCGCCTGGGCCGCGCGGATCTGATATGCGATCTGGTCTCGACCGGCTCCACCCTGGCCGCGAATCATCTGCGTCACGCGCAAACGGTGATGGAAAGCCAGGCTGCACTCATCCGCACGCCCATGCCGATACCACCGGAAAAACAGGAGTGGACGCGCCGCCTCCTCATGCGGATCGACGGCGTGGAGCAGGTCAAGGGCAGCAAGTACATCATGCTGCATGCCCCGCGCTCCGCCCTGGCGGCCATTGCGAAACTGCTTCCCGGCAGCGAAGCACCCACCGTCATCCCGCTGGAAGGATTGGGCGATCGCGTCGCGGTCCATGCCGTGTGCCGGGAAAATGTCTTCTGGGAGACGCTCGAGGACTTGAAGGGCGCGGGCGCGACCTCGGTGCTGGTTCTGCCAGTCGAGAAAATGCTGGCTTAAGGCCCGAATCCGTCATGAGAACTATCGACTGGAACTCCTTGTCTAGGGCGCAGCAATGCGAGGCCCTGCAGCGCCCCGCGCTCAAGGATGCCGCGGCCGTCACGGCCGCGGCGCGCGACATCATCGAACGCGTACGCCGCGATGGCGATGCCGCGCTGCTCGAGCTCACGCAGCAATTTGACGGCGTGCGCCTCGAGTCGTTGGCGGTGACAAATCACGAATTCGCGGCTGCCGAAGGTGCGGTGACGACGGAGCAGCACGCGGCAATCGAGCGCGCGATAGACAATGTCCGCCGCTTCCATGCGGCGCAAGCTTCGCCTCCGCTGCGAGTGGAGACCTCGCCGGGCGTTGTCTGCGAGCGTTTTAGCGTGCCCATCCGTGCGGTCGGTCTGTACGTCCCGGCGGGCTCGGCGCCCCTGCCGTCCACGGCCATCATGCTGGCGGTGCCCGCCGCCCTCGCCGTGTGCCCCGTGAAGGTGATGTGTACGGCGCCCAATCGCGCGGGCGGCGCGAACCCAGCGGTTCTGGTTGCCGCGCATAAGGCGGGCGTTGAACACATATTCAAGGTCGGCGGCGCCCAAGCCATCGCCGCCATGGCCTATGGCAGCGAGTCGATTCAGAAGTGCGACAAGGTTTTTGGGCCCGGCAATGCCTACGTGACCGCAGCGAAGATGCTGGTGGCACAGGATGCCGGCGGCGCGGCGCTCGACCTGCCGGCCGGCGTGACCGAAGTCATGGTCATCGCCGATGACGAGGCGCACCCCGAATTCGTTGCCGCCGATCTGCTGGCGCAAGCCGAGCACAGCCCCGATGCCCAAGCCATTCTGGTGACGACGCGGCCGGCATTGGCCGCAGCGGTGTTCGGCGAAGTACAACGCCAGAGCGCACTGCTCTCGCGCGCCCTGATCCTTAAGGAGTCGATCGCGGCGATGCGCCTGATCGTGGTCGATACCCTGCAAACCGCATTCGACATTGCCAATACCTATGCGCCGGAACATCTCATACTGGAGATTGGCGAGGCGCGAAAATGGCTGCCCAAGATCAGTACTGCAGGCGCGGTGTTCCTGGGGCACTGGTCGCCCGAGTCTCTCGGAGATTACTGCAGCGGTCCCAATCACACCTTGCCCACGTACGGCTACGCCCGTTCCTACAGCGGCCTGTCGCTCGAGGACTTTCAGAGGCGGATTACGGTCCAGGAACTGACGCCATCAGGGCTCAAAGGATTGGGACCGACTGCAGGCATCCTGGCGGGACTCGAAGGGTTGGACGCGCACGCGGCGGCGGTGAGCATTCGACTCCAGGCGCTGCCATGAGTCCTCTCGTTTCTCTCGCGCGCCCGGAAATTGTCTCTCTGAAACCCTATGCGCACGCGGCATGGCTGCCGTCCCTGACCCGCATGCACGCCAACGAGGCACCCTGGAGACCCAACGGCGACAATACCCTCGCCGGTCTCAATCGCTATCCTGAGCCGCAACCGCGGGCGCTCATCGAGCGGTTGGCGTCGCTCTACGGCGTATCCGCCGCGCAAGTGCTGGCAACGCGCGGCGCCGACGAAGCCATTGATGTCCTGTCGCGTATCTACCTGCGTGCCGGCACCGATGCCATTCTGCAATGTGGACCCACCTTCGGCATGTACCAGGTCGCGGCGCGCATCCAGGGGGCGGAGGTGATCGAACTTCCTCTGGACCGCGAACGAGGCTGGTCCATCGATCCGCAGCGGATACTGGCTGCATGGCATCCTGATATCAAACTGGTGTACTTGTGTTCGCCGAACAATCCGACCGCCAACCTCCTGAGCCAGGCCGCACTCGAGTCCATTTGCAGCGCGCTCGACGGCAAGGCCATCGTGGTCATCGATGAGGCATACATCGAGTGGTCCCGCTCTGCAAGCCTGGCCGGTTGGTTGGAGCGCTTTCAAACACTCGCCATTCTGCGCACCCTGTCAAAAGCCCATGCGCTCGCCGGTGCGCGTCTCGGCGCCTTGCTCGCGCGGCCGGAACTGATTCAAATTGCCGGACGCGTGATTCCGCCGTATGCGCTCGCGCAGCCGGCGATTGAAGCCGCCCTGCGCGCACTCGAGCCCGATACACTTGCCGCCTCACAGATCAGACTCGATGCGTTACTCATGGAAAAAGACTACTTGCGCCGCGGTCTCGCCGCCTCACCGCTGGTGCAGAGGGTTTGGCCCAGCGACACGAATTTCCTGCTGATCGATTGCTCCGACGCCGACCGGTTCATGAGAAACAGCATGGCCGGCGGCTTGATCGTTCGAGATTTACGCTCACACCCGGCGCTGCCCAACTCGCTCCGGGTCTCGGTGGGTACGCGCGCGCAAAATGATGCGTTGCTGAGTTCCCTGGAGCCGGCATGACTGCAAGACGCATCATCTTCCTCGATCGCGACGGCACCCTCAACGAAGAGGTGCCCGACGAGCAAATAGACAGCCTGGCGAAGATCCGCCTGATGCCCGGCGTCATTCCGGCGTTGCTGGAACTGAAACGCGCCGGCTTCGCCTTTGTCGTGGTCACCAATCAAGACGGCCTGGGGACACCCGCCTTTCCGCGCGAATCGTTCGACATCGCGCATCGCTTCATCTTGGATCTGTTCAGCTCCCAGGGGATCGAGTTTGAGGCGGTGTTTCTCTGCCCGCATTTCAAACGCGAGGACTGTGCGTGCCGCAAGCCCAATCTGGGCATGGTCCAGGCATTTCTGGATGCGAATGACATCGACAAGACGCACAGCTTCATGATCGGCGACCGCGAAACGGACCTGGAGTTCGCGGCCAATCTCGGCGTGCAGGGACTGCGAATCACTTTGGGCGGCCGCAGCGAGGAGACCTGGCCGGCCATCGCGGCCCGCATCTTACGGCCTGCGCGCCGCGCACGACTGCACCGTAAGACCAAGGAGACGGACGTGAGCGTCGAGGTGGACCTGTCGCGCGAGGGCCCGAGCAACATCGCCAGCGGTTTAGGGTTCTTCGATCATATGCTCGAACAGATCGCAAAACACGGCGGATTCGCCTTGAATCTCAAATGCAGCGGCGACTTGCAAATCGATGAGCATCACACGGTCGAGGACTGCGCATTGACGCTGGGAGCGGCGCTGCGCGAGGCGCTGGGGGACAAGAGCGGCATTGCACGCTACGGGTTTCTGCTGGCCATGGATGAGGCGGAGGCGCAGGTCGCGCTCGATCTGAGCGGGCGCCCCTACTTCGTTTGGGACGGAAAATTCAATCGCGAACGGGTCGGTGAACTGCCCACCGAACTGGTGCCGCATTTTTTCCGGTCGCTGGCGGAATCCCTGGGCGCGGCGCTGCATATCACGGTACGCGGCGACAATTCGCACCACATGATCGAGTCCTGCTTCAAGGGCGTGGGCCGCAGCCTGCGTCAGGCGATTCGCATCGACGGCGAGGGTGTACCCAGCAGCAAGGGGACGCTTTGAGCGCGGCCAACGTCGTGATCATTGCCAGCGGCGGCGCCAATATCGCATCGCTGCAATTCGCGTTGCAGCGGCTCGGCACGACTTCTGCGGTGTCGGCCAATGCGCGCAAGATTCGCGAGGCGAGCCACGTCATTTTGCCCGGTGTGGGGGCCGCCGCGCATGCCATGAATTTGCTCAGGCTGCAAAACTTGGATTCCTTGATCATTTCGCTCGAGCAGCCGGTGCTGGGCATATGCCTCGGAATGCAGTTGCTGTTCGAGGCGTCGGAGGAAGATGAAGCGCAGTGTCTAGGCATCATTCCGGGCCGGGCGGCGCGTCTGCCTTGCGACTTGAGCCATCCGGTTCCGCACATGGGGTGGAACACGCTCAATATCGATCTCCCGTGCGCCCTGCTCCACGGCCTGAGCCAGAACGACTACGCCTATTTCGTGCACAGCTATGCGCTGCCCTTGGGGCCGGCAACGATCGCAAGCAGCGACTACGGGCACCCTTTCAGTGCCTGTGTGCAGTGGCGCAATTTCTTCGGTGTTCAATTCCACCCGGAGCGTTCCGCCAGGGTCGGCGCCCGATTGCTGCAGAATTTTCTGGACCTGCCGGCATGAGACTCATTCCCGCCATCGACCTGAGAGCCGGACAGTGCGTGCGCCTGCTGCACGGCGACTTTGAAGCCGAGACAGTCTATCCGACGGACCCTGGTTCATTGCTGAACAAGTATCGCGAGGCAGGCGCGGACTGGCTGCACATTGTCGACCTGGATGGCGCTCGCGATGAATCGCCGGTCAATCGCGCCATCATCGTCGAACTCGCGGCCCGCAAGGCCGTTAATCTCCAGGTCGGCGGCGGCTTACGCAACACCGCGGCGCTGTCACACATGCTGGACGCCGGGGTCGCCCGTGCTGTGGTCGGCAGTGCCGCGATCTCGCAGGTCGGGCAGGTGCAGGAGTGGCTTGCACACTTCGGTCCGGAGCGCATTACGCTGGCATTCGATGTGTCCATCGATGACCACGGCAACCCTAAGGTCATGACCCATGGCTGGCAACGGCAATCCGAGTACTCGCTGTGGAATGCCTTGGACAACTTCTCCGCCTCGCAGCTCAGGCACGTACTATGTACGGATGTGGGCCGCGACGGCGCTTTGACCGGACCCAATGTCGCGCTGTATCGCGAGGCCGTCCGGCGCTATCCGCTGATCGAATGGCAGGCTTCCGGAGGCATTCGCAACGCCCACGATTTACGCGCCTTGTCCGAAGCGGGCGCCGCGGCCGCCATCAGCGGCAAGGCTTTGCTGGAAAACCTGATCCCCATTGAGGAATTGCAGCCATTCTTGCAAAACGCCTGATTCCCTGTCTTGACGTACGCAACGGTCAGGTCGTCAAAGGCGTAAAGTTCCGCGATCATCGCGTCGTCGGCGATATTCTGGAGCTCGCCGCGCGTTATCGCGATGCGGGCGCCGATGAACTGGTGTTCTATGACATCTCCGCCAGTCCCGAAGGCCGGACGGTGGATCGAACCTGGATCGGACGCGTGGCGCGAACGCTGGATATTCCGTTTTGCGTTGCGGGGGGAATCCGCTCGGTCGCGGATGCCGAAGCAGTGTTGGCAGCCGGCGCCGAAAAAATCTCCGTCAATTCGCCGGCGCTCGAAGAGCCCGACCTCGTCGATGCACTGAGCGAACGATTTGGCGCACAATGCGTCGTCGTCGGCATCGATAGCCAAACGGTCAATGGCGGTTACCGCGTGCAGCAGTTCACCGGCGATGTCGCGCGTTCGCGCGATGCTGGGCGCGATACCTTGGAGTGGGTGCAGGAAGTGCAGCGGCGCGGTGCGGGAGAAATAGTGCTCAATTGCATGGCGAGCGACGGCGTGCGCAGCGGGTATGATATTGCGCAATTGAGCGCCGTGCGCGAATGCTGTCAGGTGCCCTTGGTGGCCTCCGGGGGCGCGGGCGCGGCCGAGCACTTTGTCGAAGTCTTTCGAGCCGCGCGCGTCGATGCGGCGCTGGCGGCCAGCGTGTTTCATTCCGGCGAGATCACAATTCCAAGCTTAAGGCGCGAATTGCGCGCGCAAGGCATCGAGGTGAAACCTTGAAACTACCGACGCTTGAGTGGGAGAAAATGGGCGGCCTGGTTCCGGCCATCGTTCAAGATGCCAGCAGCGGCGCCGTGCTGATGCTCGGCTACATGAATCGCGATGCCCTGGCAGCAACGGAAGCCACCGGTCGCGTGACCTTTTGGAGCCGCAGCAAGGGCCGCTTGTGGACCAAGGGTGAAACCTCAGGCCACTTCCTCGAGGTTTGCAGCATCTGCGCGGATTGCGATCGCGATACCCTGTTGATTCTGGCACATCCCGCGGGACCCGCCTGCCACCTGGGAACCGTCACCTGCTGGGGCGAAGACGCGCCGCGCTCGATGGCGCAGCGCCTGGAGTTTCTGGGCAGGCTTGAACAGATCGTGGCGCAGCGCATCGCCGATCCGCCCGAGCACAGCTACACCGCGAAATTGGTCGAGGAAGGTCTGACCCGTATCGCGCAGAAGGTGGGCGAAGAAGGCGTGGAATTGGCCTTGGCGGCCGTGGCGCAATCCGACGAAGCGGTCATCGGCGAGGCTGCGGACCTCTTGTATCACACCGCACTGCTGCTCAAGGCCAAGGGCTTGTCGCTGACCCAGGTTGTGACGGAGCTCGAATGCCGGCACGCCGAGCGCGTCGAGGCTTAACGTTATTGTGAAATGAAACTCACGGTTCGACCGTTGACCCCTGATTTGTGGCCTGCGTTGGAAGATCTCTTCGGCAAAAACGGGGCTTGCAATGGCTGCTGGTGCATGTACTGGCGGATCGGCAGCGCCTACCGAAAGCGGCCGGCCGGCAATAACAAGGCTGCTTTTCGCCGGGTGGTGAATCAGGGCCCGCCTCCCGGGCTGCTCGCGTTCCACGGCGCCTTGGCCGTGGGCTGGTGTCAGCTGACGCCTCGCACCGCTCTCCCGTGGATCGATCGCTCCTGGCGCCTCAAACGGGTCGACGAGATTCCGGTGTGGTCGCTCTCCTGCCTCTATGTGCGGATCGGCTATCGCAAACGCGGCGTGACTTCACGGCTGATACAGGCAGCGTTGCGCGTTGCCAAGCGGGCGCGGGCGCCCGCCCTCGAAGCCTACCCTTTTGACGCCGGCAAGTCGCCGAGCGCATCCGGCACCGGCTACCGCTCGACGTTTGAGCGCGCCGGATTCAAAACCGTCGCCTGCCGAATTCCGGCGCGGCCCATCATGCGCTATGACTTCACCGGCTGATTTTTCGCCGCGCGAGCATTTCGCCGCAACGCATAGACCGCGATCCCCATCCACACGACGTTGAGGGCCACCGACGGCCACGCATTGTTATAGGCGCAATTGATGATGAATCCGGCGGCGCCCACAATATTCATGGCTTGATAGACCCATGAGCTCGGCAGGATTTTGCCGAAGGACAGCAAACTATAGGCGCCCAGAATGAGCAGGGCCGCCAGCCATCCGGCGATCGACACAAAGGTTTGCAGTGTCATACGCTGGGACCCCTAAGCGGGCACCGACGCAGGCACGGCGATCAACCGCATTCGAAATTCTCTGCGCACCAGCCACAGACTGAAAAGGGCCTGCAAGGTTACGCTCGCGACCGAGACATACCAAACGTGGACCATTTGAAAATGAGGCTGTGCCGACATCCAGAGCACCGGCAATACGAAGCTCAGCAACCTGGTGGCCGAGCTGACCACCGCGGGCACCGTGTTACCCAGACCCTGAAATACCGCCGAGCAGGTGAACACGAACCCGGAAGCCAGAAAATTCCAGGAAATGATCTGTAGATACTGGCTGCCGACCGCTAGTGCCGTCGGATCCTGGGTGAACCGTGCGATGACCCACGGCGACCCCCACTGACAGAAAAGCGTCATGAGCACCATGATGCAGCTGCCGATGAGCGTCGATAAGGCAAAGGTCTCGCGCACCCGGGCAAACTTACGCGCCGCAAAGTTTTGGCCGACAATGGGGGCCGCGGCAAATGCCACTGCCATGGCCGGCAGGAACATGCTTTGCATGATGCGCATGCCGATTCCAAAACCCGCCTGCGCATCGGGTCCAAACGGACGCAGAACCCAGTACAGGACCGCCATCAGTACGAACATCAGCAAAAATTCGCCGCCCGCGGGCAGTCCCACGCGCAGCAGACGGCGCCAAACCGCCATCTGCGGCCGCCACTGGGCACGAATGAAGCCCACATACTTTTCGAGCCGATGAAAGTACACGGCGAGCATGACAACCCCGACCGCCAGCGCGAGAGAGCTGGCGAGACCGGCGCCGGCCACCCCCATCGCGTGCCCCGTGCCCCATCCGGCGATCAGCACCGGCGCCAGGATGGCATTCAAAATCACCGTCAGAACTTGCACGACCATGGTCGGTTGCACGATGCCGGTGCCGCGCAACGCCGATCCCATGGACACCACGGCGAACTGCAATGCAAGACTGGGCAGGAACCAGTGAAGGTATTCAATTCCGGCGGCCGCGGTCGCGGCACTCGCGCCCAGTGTCCTCACATAGTAGGGTCCCGCAAAGAATCCCAGCGCCAACGTGAACACCGCGCAGCCCGCAGCCAGCGACAAGCTTTGATTGAACACCAAATTCGCATCCGCCTGATCCTTGCGGCCCGCGGCATGCGAAATCAGCGTGACCGTGCCCACGCCAAGCACCTGCGTGACGGCGAACACGACGAACATCACGTTGCCGGCGGCGCCCACGCCTGCGATCGCCGCATCGCCCAATCCGGCCACGAAGTACAGATCGATGAGGAAGTATAAAGTTTGAAAGAACATGCCCGCGGCAATGGGCAGCGCCATTTGCAGAATGTTTTTGACGATGGAACTGTCGGTCAGATCCTTCATGACACCCCCGGAGAATCCTGCGCCATTGTGCCACAGCCTCAATCCCTACAAGAACGCGTGTGCTAATGCTACGCTGCACCGATGACCGTACTTCCTGATTTCGATATGTTGCTGTTCGGCGGCACCGGCGATCTGGTGACGCGCAAGCTGCTGCCCGCCCTATACCGGCGATTCGCGGCCGGGCAGGTATCCGGGGCTTCGCGCATCTTCGGCGTCGCCAGATCGGCGCTGACGCGCAGCGCATACACCGCGCAGGCCGAGGCCGCATGCCGCGAATTTCTGGGCAAGGAATTCGACGCCAAGCAGTGGCTCGAATTCAGCCGCCTGCTCGACTATATCAAGATCGATGCCGGCGCCGAATCGGACTTTGCCGCGCTGCCGGCCATATTCAAGGATCGGGATGCCGTGGTTCGCGTGTTCTTCTTTTCCACGGCCTCGAATCTCTTTTCCGCGATCTGTCAAAACCTCGCGAAGGCGAAAGTCGTCACCCCGCTGTCGCGGGTGGTGCTTGAAAAGCCGTTGGGGCACGACACGGCATCGGCAAATCTCATCAACGAGCAGGTAGGCGCCGTGTTCGCCGAGAAGCAGATCTACCGCATCGATCACTATCTCGGCAAGGAAGCCGTGCAGAATCTCATGGCGCTGCGCTTCGGCAATCTGCTGTTCGAGCCGCTCTGGCGCCGCGGTTTCATCAAGCACGTGCAGATCACTGTCGCGGAGGAACTCGGCGTCGAGCGCCGCGGAAATTTCTATGACAAGACCGGCGCGATGCGCGACATGATGCAAAATCACCTGCTGCAGCTGCTTTGCATCATGGCGATGGAGCCGCCGGCCAGCAGCGATCCGGACGCGGTCCGGGACGAGAAACTCAAGGTCTTGAAAGCCTTGCGTCCCTTGCGCGAGCGCGACGTGCTGACCAGATCGGTGCGCGGCCAGTACAAGGCCGGCGCGGTTCGCGGTGTGCCCGTGCCGGGATACCTGCAGGAGGCCGACATTGCGCCGGATAGCAGTACCGAAACCTTCGTGGCACTGAAAGTCGACATCGATACCTGGCGCTGGGCGGGCGTGCCGTTCTACCTGCGCACCGGAAAACGGCTGCAGGATAAGCTCACGGAGCTCGTGGTCACCTTCGAGGAGGTTCCTCATCCCATTTTTGAGATACCCAGCTCCCATACGGCCAATGAGCTGGTCATTCGGCTGCAGCCGGATGAATGCATCACGATGACCATCCTGGCGAAGAACCCCGGCGAAGGGATGCGTCTCAAGCCGGTAAACCTCGCGCTCGACCTGGGCGAAACATTCAAGACGCGCAGTCTCGACGCCTATGAGCGGCTGCTGATGGACACGGTGAAAGGCAATCTGACGCTTTTCATGCGCCGGGACGAGTTGGATGCGGCATGGGCGTGGATCGATCCCATTCGCGCCGGCTGGGAGGCGCACGAGGAAGGACCCAAGACCTACATTTCAGGGACCTGGGGACCCGCCTCCTCCAGCGCCATGCTGAGTCGCGATGGGTTTGCGTGGCATGGCGAACTCTGACCCCCCGGCCACGAAATTCGCCGACAGCGATGCGTTGTCGCGCACGCTCAGCGCCCAACTGGCCGCGAGTCTCAAGGCCGCGATTGCGGCACGCGGGCTTGCCAGCCTGGTGGTTTCCGGCGGGAAGTCGCCGATCAAGCTGTTCGAGCGGTTGCGCGCCGAAGACCTCGACTGGAGCCTGGTCTGCGTTGCGCTGGCCGATGAGCGCTGGATCGAGCCTTCCGACCCCGGCAGCAACGAAAAGCTGGTGCGCGATGTGCTGCTGCAGGGACCTGCGGCCGCGGCGCGCTTCTTGGGCCTCAAAAATGCCGCGCCCACGCCCGATTTGGGCGCGGTGTCGGCGTGGGAAACCTTTGCGCGCGTACCGCGTCCCTTCGATGCCATCGTGCTCGGCATGGGCGATGACGGGCACACCGCGTCGCTCTTTCCCGGATCGCCTAACTTGGCGCGCGCGCTAAATCTCGCGGCGGCGGCCGGATGCGTCGGCATGTGGTCGCCGACCACTCCGCACCCTCGGTTGAGTTTGAACCTGAGCGCCCTGCTCGACTCACGCCGCATCGTGGTGTCCATCGGCGGCGCGGAAAAATGGCGAACCTATTGCGCCGCAAGCGATTCGGGCGACGTACAAGACATGCCCGTGCGGGCCATATTGCGCCAGCGCCGAACGCCGGTCGAAGTCATGTGGGCGCCTTGAGGCGCCACCTCACGCGCGTACCACGCGCGCACTTAGATATGCGGCAACAGGAAGCGCATCGTGCGCCGCAGCGGTTCGGCCGCGCCCCATAACAGCTGGTCGCCCACGGTAAAGGCCGACAAATAGTCAGGGCCCATCGAGAGCTTGCGCAACCGGCCGATGGGAATGTCCAATTTGCCGCTCACCGCGGCGGGCGACAGCGCGCGAATCGAGGCGTCCTTGTTGTTGGGCACGATGCGCACCCAGGGATTGCCCGCGCCGATCAACCTCTCGATTTCCGGCATCGGTAGATCTTTGGACAGCTTGATAGTCAATGCCTGCGCGTGGCAGCGCATGGCGCTGACTCGGACGCAAATGCCTTCAATGGGCACCGGGCGCGCTTCAGAGGCCAGGATCTTGTTGGCTTCCGCCGCAGCCTTCCATTCCTCGCGGCTTTGACCGTTGCCCAGATCCTTGTCGATCCAGGGAATGAGGCTCCCCGCCAGCGGCACCTCGAAATGGGTACGCGGAAATTCCTGGGCGGTCAACGCGGCGCTCACCGCCCGGTCGATCTCCAGGATGCTCGAGGCGGGATCCGCCAGGAGCGCTGCCGCGGCGTGGTGCAGCACCCCCATTTGTTGCAGCATCTCGCGCATGTTTTGCGCGCCGGCACCGGAGGCGGCCTGGTAGGTCATTGCGGTGATCCATTCGACCACGCCGGCCCGCAACAACCCGGCCACGGCCATCAGCATGAGCGATACGGTGCAGTTGCCGCCGATAAAATCCTTGATGCCGCGTGCCTGCGCGGCCTGCATCACCGGAAGATTCACCGGATCGAGCACGATCACCGCATTCTCTTGCATACGCAGCGCGGAGGCCGCGTCGATCCAATACCCTTTCCAGCCCGCGGCCCGCAGCCGCGGATGAACGGCCTGGGTATAGTCGCCGCCCTGGGCACTGATGAGCATGGGAAACTTCGCCAGCGCCGCAATGTCATTCGCGTCCTGCACCGGCGCGCCGGCCGCGCCGATTCGAGGTCCGGCCGTTCCGGCCTGCGAGGTGCTGAAAAAGGTCGGCGCTACGTGCTCGAAATCGCGCTCCTCGCGCATCCTGTCGAGGAGCACCGACCCGACCATGCCGCGCCAACCGATGATGCCGACCTGCTTCATCATCAGATCATAAACTCGCGCGCCGGAGAGCGCCGGTTATAGTTCGAAGACATGACATATCCATAGGCTCCGCAGTTGGCAAGGAGAATGACGTCGCCTTCGCGCGTGTCCGGAAGCCAGCGGTCCGCGCCCAACATGTCGGCGCTCTCGCAGATGGGCCCGACCACATTGACCCGATGACTCATCGGCTCGTCGAGCCGGGTCAGGTTGCGGATATCGTGATGCGCTCCGTAGAGCGCCGGGCGAATCAGGGAATTCATGCCGGTGGCGATACCCACATAGTGAACATCGCCCTTGCCCTTCAACTGCGTGACCAGCGCGACCAGGACGCCGGCCTTCGACACCAGGAACCGGCCGGGCTCCATCCAGAACTCCAGGTGCGGATATTTTCGCGCCAGATCCGCAATCCCGCGATCGAGGACCGCAAGGTCGATTTCGCTATGCCCCAGCTGATCCGGGACTCCGAGACCGCCCCCCAAGTCCACGACGGCAACATGCGGAAATCGTCTGGCCAGTTCCGCCAGCTGAACGCCGGTCTCCGTCCAGTTCGCCACGTCAAAAATTCCGCTGCCGGTATGCGCATGCAGGCCGGTCACGCGCGCGCCGGCCGCGTGGGTGAGCGCAACGAGTTCGTCCGCCTCGGATATGGGAACGCCGAACTTCGTATGCACGCCGGCCGTGCGCACATGACTGTGATGGCCGCGTCCAAATCCCGGATCGATGCGCAGGAAGATTTCCCTGCCGCGAAACAGCTCCGGCCACATTTTCAACGGATGAAGATTGTCCAGGGTCACGCGCACCTGCTTCGCGAAGCCGAACTCATACTCGGCACGCGGCGCAAAATTCGGCGTGAACAACACCCGCTCTGGATCCAGCGCCGGCACCGAGGCGAAGGCATGTTCGAGTTCGCCGCGCGACACGCATTCCAGCGTCAGGCCGGCGGAGTAGATCTTGCGCAAGACTTCCGGATGCCAATTCGCCTTCATGGCATAGGCCCATCGCTTGACCGAGCCGACGCTCAACACCGCGGCAATCGCTGCGTCCAAGGATTCCGAGTCGTAGACGTAGGCGGCCGATTCTCGCTGTGCGATATCGAGCAGCACGCCGCGCTTCTGCGGCTGTTCCCACCAGTTCAAGGCGCGTGCGTCCACCGGCTTTGCCGCAAACATTTGCGTCCAAGTGGGGCCAAGAACCTTGTCCGAGCCGATGCTTTGAATGAGCCGTTCGTGCAGCTGCTGCACCAGCCGATCGCCCTGCGATTCGTCGATGACGAAGGTGAAGTTCAAATCGTTGGCGGCCTGCGTCACCAAATAGATCTTCTGGTCCTGAAACAATTCGAAGGCCGACCCCAATTCATGCAGGATGCCGCGAATATTCTGTCCCAGCAGGCTCAATGAGGCGCACGGGCCCAGAATTTCAACCCGGCAAATCTCGCTCAACGCGGCAGACAGTCCCTGGAGGGCGCTGTCATCCAAGGTATTGGCGCTGGGATCCAACGAAACGGTGACATTGGTCTCCGACGTCGACACGAGGTCGACGGACAGCCCGTGCTGCTTGAATACCTGGAAGGCATCGGCGAGAAAGCCGACCTGATGCCACATGCCGGGACTTTCCATGGAGACCAAGGTAATTCCTTTCTTGATCGCAATGGCCTTTACCTGCGCTGCGCTGTCGGCAACGTTCGCGCTGATCACGGTGCCTTCCAGACCCGGCGCCTGAGTTGCATACACATGCAATGGAATCTTGTATTGCCGTACCGGCAGCACGCAGCGCGGATGCAGGACCTTCGCGCCATTGCTGGCAATCTCCTGCGCTTCGTCGTAATGCAGTTCGCGCAACAGCCGTGCGGTCGGCACGGCGCGCGGATTGGCGCTGAAAAGGCCGGGCACATCGGTCCAGATCTCAAGACGCGCCGCGCTCAACTTGGCTGCGAAATAGGCGGCAGAGGTATCGGAGCCGCCGCGGCCCAGCAGCACGGTCTCGCCCGCTGCGTTCGCCGCGATGAAGCCTTGCGTGATCACCACTTGATTGAGCGAGCGCCAGCTTGCTTGGAGTTCCAAGTCCGGGGCAAATTCGCACGTGGCGGATAGAAGGCTCGCCTTCTGCGTCGCATTCAACCGCTCATCGGCGCGCAGTACCCGGCGCGCGTCGGCCCAATGCGTTGCGATGCCCTGTGCGTTTAAATATTCGGCGCCCAGGGTGGTCGCGAACAACTCACCCATGGCCATCACGCGAGCTCGCAGTGCGTCATCGACGTGGCGCTGCTCGGCGAGCTTGTCCACCAACTGGCGCAGCTCCTGAACAAACGCTTCAAACTGCTGATTAGGCTCTACACCGAGGCTCTCGGCGAGACTGCGGTGGGTCTGTTCGATGTGCTCAAGCCCCGGGCCATGCAGTCCACGGGTGACGGCCGACAACAGGGATTCGAGTTGATCCGTGATTCCCGACAATGCGGAATGAACCACGATCGGCTTGAAGCCGGCTGCGATACGTTCTCGGATGACCTGGGCAATGTTGCGCCAATTGGCGGCGCTCGAGACGCTCGTGCCGCCGAACTTGAGCACGAGCAAAGCTTGGCTATTCATGGAATCTCGGGAGGCCTGACGCGCGCGTCAGTGAAACGAAACGAGGAGCCTTCTCAGACAGGCTCCTAATCGTCCTCGAATATATCGCGCAGTTCCTTCTCTAGCTGGCGTTCGGCCAGTACGTCTTCGACTCGACTCCAAGCGGCCTTGCCGCGTTTACCCGCGGCCACGGCCTTCGGGCGCCGCTCGGTGCGCTCAATGAGGGGATCGAAGTCGTGCGCTTCTTCGGCTTCCCCGAGAAACTCATCGTCGATATCGAAATGTTCGTCTTCGCGTTCGCTCATTTTTTAAAGAAAAGTCCCGGAAATCAATAGGATCGATTAGCTCAAGTTCGTGAAGCTGCGCACTATATCCGATTCTGCCCGGCATTCAACTAGCGCCGCAAGATTCACCCTAACTTGGACCCAATAGCCGTCACACAGTTTTGCTCTTCGCTTGCAAGAAAATTTTGTTGCGCCATATCAATCACTTAAACGACATTCCTCAAGTCCCCGTGCGGGCGGAACCCGTCCGCTCAGACAGCGCGCCCACGGCAATCGCCCGATTCACGGCCGAAAGTACCGCGAGCAGCGATGCCGTAATGATGTTGGGGTGCATACCGGCCCCAAACAAGGTCCGCCTCGAGCGCGTGGTGATCTCTATATAAGAGACCGCCTGAGCGCCGCTGCCCTGACCGCGGGAATGCTCTTCGTAGGACAAAATATCAAACGGCATGGCAACCGCTTTAACCATCGCGTCTATGGGGCCCGCGCCTTGGCCTGTCCATGTTTGCAGGCATCCCGCATTCTCGACCTGCACCGTCAAACGCTCCGAGTCAGCGCCGTCAGTCGATGCCGCGAGCTGATGGGACCGGTACTGGTAGGGGCTGCGGGTGGTGAGGTATTCATCGCTGAACAACTCCCATATTTCTTGTGAAGTCAATTCCTTACCGGTGATATCTGCAGTAGTTTGGACAACTTGGCTGAATTCGATTTGCAGCCGTCGCGGCATCACCAGCTGATAATCCCGTTCCAAAAGATAGGCGACCCCACCCTTCCCCGATTGGCTGTTGACGCGAATGATCGAATCATAAGATCGCCCAAGATCGGACGGGTCGATCGGCAGGTACGGAACATCCCAGATGTCGCTTCGGGCCGCCAATCCTTTTTTGATGGCGTCCTGGTGCGAGCCGGAAAATGCGGTGAAGACCAAATCACCGACATAGGGGTGGCGCGGATGAATCGGCAATTGGTTGCACGCTTCGACGCAACGCGCGACCTCGTTGATGTTGGCGAAGCTTAAAGTTGGGTCGACTCCTTGCGAATACAGGTTCAGCGCCAAGGTGACGATGTCCACATTGCCGGTGCGCTCGCCATTGCCGAACAGGGTGCCCTCCACGCGCTCGGCGCCCGCCATGACGGCCAATTCCGCCGCCGCGACGGCCGTGCCTCGATCGTTGTGCGGGTGGATGCTGATGACGCTGCACTCGCGATTGGCGATGTTCCTCCCGAAACATTCAATCTGGTCCGCATAGATGTTGGGCGTGGCCATTTCGACGGTTGCGGGAAGATTGAGAATGGACTTGCGGGTCGGGGTCGGCTCCCATACCGCGTTCACGGCATCGCAGACTTCCACGGCGAAATCCAATTCGGTCCCGGTGAAGCTCTCCGGGCTGTATTCGAATGTCCACTCGGTATCGGGATACTTGAGCGCATGTTCGCGCACCACGGCGGCTCCGCGCACGGCGATGTCGATGATGCCGGCACGGTCGGTGCGGAAGACGACCCGCCGTTGGGTTACCGACGTGGAATTGTAGACATGCATGATCGCCCGCCTGGCGCCGCGCAATGATTCATACGTGCGGGCGATGAGTTCCGGGCGCGCCTGAGTGAGCACTTGGATGACGACGTCTTCGGGAATCAGGTCCTGCTCGATCAATTCGCGCACGAAATCGAATTCGGTCTGCGAAGCGGCGGGAAAACCCACCTCGATTTCCTTGAAGCCGACCTTGACCAGCATGTCGAACATTCGCCGCTTTCTGCCTAAGTCCATCGGTTCGATCAACGCTTGATTGCCGTCCCGCAAATCCACACTGCACCAGGTGGGCGGCGCGACAATAACGGAATTGGGCCAGGTCCTGTCGGCCAGCTCGACCGGGACAAAGGCACGATACTTGGAAGAAGGATTGCGCAACATGGACTTTCTCACTCATGAGACCAAACATTGGCGCCATCGCTTGGGCGCGTTCTTTAGGAGTTTCCGGTCTTGTAAGCGCCGACCGATGGCGCGTGAGTTTGGCGCCTAGCGGCGCAGCAGCAGCAGCAGCGCGAGCGAACCCACGCACGATCCCGTGCTGGGAAGTCGGAGGGACTTGCTGCTGAAAGTATGCATTCTCCCTGGAATCTAGCACTGCCGGCGCACTAGGCGCAAGATCGCATGCATGGAACATGGCTCCGGGACACACTCGATTTTCAATCAAACCCCTGCGTTGATGGAGTACAACCTCTTCTCGAGCGATGCGGCATTGCAGGAGGCGGTGCAACGCGAAGGTGCGGGCTGGGCATTGCCCGAACTCACCCTCGCCGGAGAAGAGCTGGGGACGTGCACTCAATTCGAGCATGCGCGTCTCGCCAACCGCCTGACGCCCACGCTGCATAATTTCAATGCGCGGGGCGAGCGCATCGACTCGATTGAATTCCATCCATCCTGGCATGCACTGTTGCAGGGCATCGCCGCCCGCGGATACCACAGCAGTCCCTGGCTGCAGGACAGCGCCCGGTCCGGTACACATGCCGCGCGCGCGGCCGGCTATTTGATGCAGGCGCAAATCGAGAGCGGCACCCTGTGTCCGACCACCATGACCTATGGAGCCATCGCCGCCATGCGCCGCGATCCTTTACTGGCGCATGAGTGGGTGCCGCGCCTGCTCACGCGCGAGTACGACCCCCGTGATATCTCCTTCGAACTCAAGCGCGGCGGCCTGATCGGCATGGGCATGACCGAAAAACAAGGCGGTTCGGATGTGCGCGCCAATACCACCCGGGCTGTGCGTTCTGCCGACGGTTCCTACCGCATCACCGGGCACAAATGGTTTTTCTCAGCGCCGCAGTGCGATGCTCACCTGGTTCTGGCCCAGGCGAGCGGCGGCTTGACGTGTTTCTTCATGCCGCGGCGCCTGCCCGACGGAACGCTGAACGGCATTTATATTCAGCGCCTGAAGGACAAGCTCGGTAACCGCTCCAATGCCTCCTCGGAAGTCGAGTTCATCGACGCGTGGGCCTCGCTTCTGGGAGAAGAAGGCCGCGGTGTGCCGACGATTCTCGAGATGGGGACCTTCACCCGTTTGGATTGCTGCACGGGCAGCGCCGGGATGATGCGTCAGGCCGTGGTCCAGGCCCTGCACCATGCACATCACCGAAAGGTTTTCGGTTCCGCCCTGATCGACCAGCCACTGATGCGCAGCGTACTTGCAGACCTGGCCTTGGAGTCCGAAGGGGCCACGGCATTGAGCCTGCGCCTGGCGCGGGCGTTCGACAGCGAGCACCCCCGCGAAATCGCGCTGCGCCGCGCGCTGACGTCGGCCGCCAAATTCTGGGTCTGCAAGCGCGGCTGCGAACTCGCGGCCGAAGCCATGGAGGTCCTGGGCGGCAACGGCTATACGGAGGAATTGCCGCTGGCTCGCATCGCGCGAGAAATGCCGGTCAACTCCATCTGGGAAGGCTCCGGCAACATCATGTGCCTGGATGTCCTGCGTACGTTTGCCAAGCATCCCGGCACCCGCGAGGCCGTGCTCGATGAATTGTCAGGTGCTCTGGGCAATCATGGGCATTTCGACGCCGCGTTCGAACGGTTCGCGGCAGAGACCGGCACCGGCGCGGTGAGCGAAAATCATGCACGCCGATTTGTGCAGAATTTTGTCACCTTGATGCAGGCGAAGCTGCTGTTGGCGGCCGCGGCCGGACCTGCATCGCGCGCGGTTGCGGAAGGCTTTTGCGCGACGCGTTTGGAGACCGGAGGCTGGGGAGCGGTGTTCGGTGCGAGCGATGCGCCAATGGACCACGCGGCCATCCTGGCGCGCGCTTGGAATCAGGATTGAATCCAATCCCCGAGCCGATCCTTGATGAGGGCCGCGAGTACCTCGGCGTGTTCGGCATCGTCGTTCAAACCCGGCACCAGCGTCAGCCGTTGCCCGCCCCACTCTAGGAATCGCGCGCGATACTCAATCGCGACTTCCTCGAGGGTTTCCAGGCAATCCACCGCAAACGACGGCGACGCCACGGTGAGTTCGCGAATGCCGCGATCCGCCAGTTCCTTGATCTTGTCGAGCGTGTAGGGTTGCAGCCATGTCACTTTGCCGAACCGAGACTGGTAGCAATGCGACCACTCGGTGTCATTCAATCCCAAGCGCTGCACCACCAACCGGGTCGTCGTCTCCGTCTGCTGCTGGTAAGGGTCGCCCTTGGCGACGTAGGACGCCGGGATGCCGTGATAGGAAAACAGCAGGTGCGAGCGCGCGCCGGCTGCTTTCCAGTGCCCTTGTATTTTGCCGCTCAAGGCCTGGATATAGCCGCGGTAGTCGTGATAGTCGTTGATGAAGCGCAAATCCGGCGTGCAGCGCCCACGCTCGAGCGCGCGATGGGTGCCGTCGATCACGGAGCCGGTGGTGGATCCGCAATACTGCGGAAACAGCGGCAACACCAGCAGTCTGTCGACACCCTGCGCGGCGAAGGATTCGACAGCCTGCGAGATTCCCGGGTTGCCGTAGGTCATGGCGAGCGCCACCGTGATTCGATCCTGATACGCCGCGCCCAACAACGCACCGATTTTTGCCGCGAGCCGCGCGGAATACACGGCCAGCGGCGATCCTTCCGGCATCCATATTTTTCGATAGTTGCGTGCCGAGCGCAGCGGCCGAAACGGCAACACCACGCCATAGAGCAGCGGCAGCCAGATCAAGCGCGAGGTGTCGATGACGCGGCGATCGCTCAGGAATTCACGCAAGTAGCGCTGCACGGCCAGGTAAGTCGGCGCATCCGGGGTGCCCAGGTTCACGAGCAGCACGCCGATTCGGCATTGAGGCATGGATCAGGTCCTGAAGCTTGAGCCTGGCGCACAGTATACTGTTTGCCGGATGAATCCCCTGATGAGTCGGCAATGATGTGGCTGAGTGCCGGCGAAAGCGAAGCGCTCGTCTTGAGCTTGAGCGTGGCGTCGCGCAGCGTCCTCTTCAGTTTACCTTTCGCAATTGCGCTCGCGTGGGTGTTGACGCGCCGCCAGTTCATCGGCCGCACCGTGCTCGATGCGTTCGTGCATCTGCCGCTGGTGCTGCCGCCGGTCGTGGTGGGATATCTCTTGCTGGTCTTGTTCGGCGCCCGCGGCCCAATCGGCGGCTGGCTCGAGCGCGCATTCGGCGTCGGGCTGATCTTCACACGCAACGGCGCTGCGCTCGCAACCGCGGTGATGTCCTTCCCGCTGATGGTGCGTGCCATGCGCATTTCCCTGGAAAATGTCGATCGCGGGCTCGAGGATGCCGCGCGAACTCTGGGCGCCGGCGCAATCGATCGCTTTGCCAGCATCACGCTGCCTCTGATGCTACCGGGAGTGCTGGCCGGAGCGATTACCGCGTTTTCGGCGGCGCTGGGCGAATTCGGAGCCGTCATCACTTTTGTCTCGAACATTCCCGGCGAGACGCGCACCCTGCCGCTTGCGCTCTATACCGCGCTGCAGACTCCGGGCGGCGACGCTGAGGCGGCACGTCTGGCCATCATCTCCTGCGTGCTGGGCCTGGGCGGATTGTTGTTGTCCGAGTGGTTCGCGCGGCGCGTGCGGCGCATGCTGGGCCGCTGATGCTGCAAGTCGCCGCCAAAAAGCAGCGCGCAGACTTTACGCTGGATGCGCAATTCGAGCTGCCGACACCCGGAGTGGTCGCGCTCTTCGGCCGGTCCGGCTGCGGCAAGACCACGCTGGTGAATGTGATCGCCGGCCTGCTCGATCCCGACAGTGGCCGCGTTGCCTTGGATGAGGCCGTCTTGCTCGATACCGGCCGCAGCATCGATGTGCCGCCCGAGCGGCGTCGTATCGGCTACGTTTTCCAGGATGCTCGATTGTTTCCTCATTTGCAGGTCGCGGCAAACCTGCGCTATGGGCAGAAGCGCGCCAGGGCGGCAGCGTTCGTTGATCTGGATCTGGTCGCCGATCTCTTGGATCTGGGTCCGCTCATGAGCCGGCGCACGCACGAACTCTCAGGAGGCGAGCGTCAACGCGTGGCCATCGGCCGGGCCTTGCTGTCGCAACCCAAGTTGCTGCTGCTGGATGAGCCCTTGGCGTCGCTGGATGCATCGCGCCGCGAAGAGGTGCTCCCGTACTTGGAAACGTTGCGCGACAAGCTCGCGATTCCGATGGTCTATGTCAGCCACAATTTTGACGAAGTGTTGCGCCTGGCGACGCATCTTGTGCTCATGGAATCCGGAAAGACCGTCGCGCAGGGAGACCTCGGCGACATGAGCCTGCACCCGCGAATACGTGCCATCATCGGCGCCGATGCAGTGGGCGCCATCGTCGATGGCGTGGTCCTCGGCACGCATGCCCTGAGCGGACTGACGCGCGTGCAGGTCGGCGATGGCGAGCTCAACGTGCATTGCGATGCTGCTGCGCCCGGAACCAGGCTGCGCGTGCAACTGCTGGCGCGCGACCTCATCGTGGCGACCCAACCGCCGCAGCACTTGAGCGTGCGCAATAGCTTGAAAGGTGTGGTGACGAGTATCGCGGACGATGTGGATGATTCAAATCTCATCGCGATCGACGTCGGCGGCACTTTGATCATGGCGCGGGTGACCCGCGCCGCCACTCGCGAGTTGGGTCTCGCCGCCGGGCTGCCGGTGTGGGCGCTGGTCAAGACCGCGTCGCTGCGGCCGCATCCTATTTGAGCTTCGTTCCTATTTGACCTTCGTGCCAAGATGCAGAATGGCCACTATGTGGTCGTCCTGCTCGAGGCCCACCGCCGCCTTAACCCCCGCATTGTAGGCAGGAGGACCTGTTTTCCACATCACGTCAAGTCCCAAGTCCGCCGCCGCCAGCAGCAAGTTCTCCACGGCGGCGCCCACGGCGATTACTTGTTCGATTTCCGGCACCTTGGGAATATCCTTTCTGACCACGCATCCTGCGACCACGATGCTTGGCGAGCGCCTGATTTTCTCGCGCTCCAGCTCCATCTGCTCATCCGTGAAATTGGGTATTTGGTCGCGCCGCGCCTGCGCCACCGCGTTTGCGAAGCGTTCTCTGTCGGCGCCATCGACCGTAATGAAGCGCCAGGGCTTGAGGCGCCCGTGATCCGGAGCGCGGCCGGCGGCTTCCACGAGCCGCGCGATCTGCGCAGGCGTGGGCCCGGGCCCGACCAGCGACTTGGCCGTTGAGCGTGAGGCGATGGCATCGAACAATTCCATGAGTCAACCCCTGATTAACCACAAGCGGGAGATAACCCCGAGCATCGCTGCTTTCGGCTATGCTTTGCGCTCGGGACGCCGAACCGGCAGCTCGAAATTATACCTGTACGTCTTCTCAAGGAGCCCTCAATGAACCGTATTGTTTTGGCGTCACTGGCTGCGCTGCTCGGCGCAAGCGCCTTTGCAGCGCCGGTTACCTACACCCTCGATCCGAGCCATACCTATCCAAGTTTCGCTGCCGACCATTTTGGCGGGCTCTCCGTTTGGCGCGGCAAGTTCGACGCCACCTCCGGCAAGGTTGTCTACGACAAGGATGCGAAGTCCGGATCCATTGAAGTGACCGTGGATATGAGTTCCGTCGACTTCGGCATGCCCAAGCTCAATGAGCACGCCAAGTCCGCCGAAATTTTCGACGCCACGAAATACCCCACGGCCACGTACACCGGCAAGTTCACGAAATTCACAGGCGCCACGCCCACCGAGGCTGAGGGTACGCTGACCATGCACGGCGTCACCAAGCCGGTCACACTGAAGATCGATTCCTTCAAATGCATGCAAAATCCCATGAGCAAGAAGGAAGTTTGCGGCGCGGAC
Source organism: Steroidobacteraceae bacterium (assembly GCA_035488895.1). Classification (GTDB taxonomy): domain Bacteria; phylum Pseudomonadota; class Gammaproteobacteria; order Steroidobacterales; family Steroidobacteraceae; genus Bog-1198. The sequence continues at coordinate 1,735 of DATHKV010000028.1, read as the reverse complement.
GCCTCTGCGACGCTCAATCGCGCCGAATTCGGCGTGAACTTTGGTGAAAAATTCGGCTTCAAGCAAGAAGTGAAATTGCAGATACAAGTGGAAGGCAGCCCGGCCGCCTGACGGGATCCCTTGAGGAATCGGCCCGCTGGGGCCGATTGCCTCGTATGGCGTGGATCAGGCGAGCAACTGCCGCAGCGGCTGCATCCATGCTTCGGCCGAGCCCGGAACAAGCACCTGAAGGGAATCCGCGCTCGGGCGCGCAATACCGCGCACGCCGAGCGCCCGCAGCGCCGGTTCATCCACCGCTTTCGGGTCAGCGACGCGCATCAACATTCGGCCGGCAAAACACTCGACCTCGCTCACGTTCCGGCGGCCGCCGAGTGCGGCCAGCATGCCCTTGGCGTCCAGCCGCGGCGCAACCTCTACGGGAGCGCCCACGCGTATCGCATCTCGAATCTCGCCGGCGACCTGGTCGGCGATGGGACCCAACACGACCTGCAGACCCGTGGTCGAGGAGCGCAACAGTCCCCGTGATCCGAGTTGCTTTAACATGGGCTCGTCGATCGCCCGGTTATCGAGCAAACTCAGGCGCAATCGCGTGGTGCATGCGCTGACCTCGGTGAGATTGGCGGGGCCTCCCAGCGCCGTCACAAAGGACCAGCCGCGCGCATCCGGCGTGGCGGGTGCGGCGGGCGTGAGGATGTCCTCGGCCTCGCGGCCCGGCGTCGGCAGATTCAAGCGCACGATGCAGACGCGGAATACCACGTAGTACAGCACAAAGTAGGCGATGCCGATCGGTATCAGCAGCCATGGCCGCTGCGCGTGCGTGAAATTGAGCACGTAATCGAAAAGACCTGCCGAGAAGCTGAAGCCCAAGTGCACGCCGAACAGACTCATGAGGACCATGGCGAGCCCGGTCGCGATCGCGTGCAATGCGTACAGCACCGGCGCGAGAAACATGAAGGTAAATTCCACGGGTTCGGTGACGCCGGTCAGGAAGGAAGTGAGCCCCAGCGACAGCAGCAGACCTGCCACGCCGGCGCGCCGTTCGGGCCGGGCGGTGTGATACATCGCCAGGCACGCGCCCGGAAGACCGAACATCATCACCGGAAAAAATCCCGACATGAATGCGCCCGCGCTCGGGTCGCCGGCAAAAAATCGGTTCAGGTCGCCGGTGGCGCCGTGATAGTCGCCAAGGATGAACCAGGCAAAATTATTCAGAATATGATGCAGGCCGGTGACGATGAGAATGCGGTTCAGGACACCGTACGCGAACAAGCCGATGGGCCCTGCGCCCAAGATTGCATGGCTGGCCGCGTCCATGCCGCGCTCGATGAAGGGCCATGCGTACCCAATGACGGCCGCCAGCAGCAAGCCGACCACGCCGCTGACGATGGGCACGAAGCGCCTGCCGCCGAAGAAACTCAAGTAGCTCGGCAGCGTGATATTGCTATATCGATTGTAGGCAACGCCGGCAATGATGCCGGAAAGCAATCCAACCGGAATGCTGAGCTTGGATATCGACCCGGGAGCCGCATGCAACAGCGTCTCCACGGCGCGCATGGTCACCACAAAGCCGACGATTGCAGCGAGCCCGGCCGCACCATGATTCTCGCGCGCAAGCCCCACACCCACACCCACGGCAAACAGCAGTCCCAAATTGTCGAACACTGCTTTGCCGGCCGCTGCCATGGAGGTCCAATCCAAAAGATCCGGTTGACCCATGCGCAACAGCAGGCCGGCG
>DATHKV010000027.1:0-3037 GCA_035488895.1 Steroidobacteraceae bacterium | reverse complement strand
CCTCGTTTCGGTGCGCTAAATATTTATAAATCGCATCGCGGCACGCATTATTCGACTAGTTGATATCGTAATGTCAATAGCGCCGGAACAAATGCTCTCCTCGCGTAGCGGAAATACCACGCGAGCTCCCGATCGTGTTTTCCTTATGTCAGCTCAACATCACCGCGCGCACCAAAATGCGGAGCCACGCGGGGCACTTGACGACTTCCCAGCAGATGATATATCACTGGTCGCCGCGGTGCGGCTGGCAGTGCGAAGCTCTAATTTGCCGCGCTGACGCGCCACACTGCATCGCCCACATCATCGGCGACCAGAAGCGCGCCGCGCTTGTCAATTGCTACGCCGACCGGTCTGCCGTGCGCCTCATCTTTGGCGCTCAAGAATCCCGTGAGCACATCGATCGGTGCGCCGGAAGGCTTGCCGTTCGCGAACGGGACGAAGATGACCTTGTAGCCGCTGCGCTCCTTGCGATTCCAAGATCCGTGCTGTCCCACAAACATGCCCTCTGCAAATGGCGGCGGCAACTTCGAGCCGCCGGACCAGCACAATCCTAGAGAAGCGGTGTGCGCCCCCAGCGCATAGTCGGGCACGGTCGCCTTGGCAACCAGATCGGAATCCTGGGGCTTCACGCGCACATCGACATGCCGGCCGTAATAACTGAAAGGCCAACCATAGAAAGCGCCGCCGCGCAGTCCGGTCATGTAGTCTGGCGGCAAGTGATCGCCCAACTCGTCACGCTCATTCACCGACACCCACAGAATTCCGCTCTGCGGTTCCCAGGCCAAACCCGCGGGATTTCTCAGGCCCGAAGCATAAATGCGATGCGCACCGTTGTCGGGGTTTATTTCCCAGACTGCGGCACGTTCCGCTTCGGCCGCCATTCCATTCTCGGCAACATTGCTGTTGGATCCGACACCCACGTACAGCTTCTTGCCGTCGGCGCTCGCTATCAGACTTTTGGTCCAATGATGATTGATGGTGCCGCCCGGCAGCGTCGCGACGAGCATGGATTGCGCACGAATTTCCGTATCGCCGGGCTTGTACGGAAAGCGCAGCAGCGCATCGCTGTCGGCCACGTAGAAGTTGCTGCCGATGAGCGCCATGCCGATGGGCGAATTCAATCCTTGCAAGAACACGTGGCGCTCGACATGGCTGCCATCGCCCGCCGAATCGCGCAGCAGTGTAATTTGGTTGGCGCTTGGGCGCGCGCCTGAACCGGCACGTTTCATGACGTACCCGCCGATTTTGCCGGCAACGCCCTTGCCGTCATCCGGCCTCGCCGGCGCGTCGGACTCGGCCACCAAGACATCGCCGTTGGGCAACACATACAACCAGCGCGGATGCTGCAGGCCGCGCGCCAGCGCAGCGACCGTGGTACCGGGCGCGCTCTTGGGAACCCCGTAGGCGCCCCAGCCTTTTGCCTTCGCAACGTGAATTGACGGAAACCATTTATCTTCCGGAGACGGCAATTCTGGATTCGGACCGAATTCCGCAGGCGAGCTTTGCTGCGAGTGAGCATTGCCTGCGCAAAACGGTGTGAGACCCATGAGCGCTGCCATGGCTTTCGTCCAACAGGTGGAGGTTTTCATCCGCCGATCCATCATCGCGCTTTGGCGACGCCTCGCAACCTCGTGCTGACCTCCTCAGCGGTGGTCATGGCACGCAGCAGATTCTCTCCCGCGAGCTTGGCGATATCAGCATCGCTCCACCCTCGGCGCATCAACTCCTGCAGCAGCGCGGGGTAACGATCAACACCCTCGAGCCCGACCGGCGCGTCAGGGATGCCGTCGAAATCGGAGCCCAGGCCCACATGATCCACGCCGGCCACCTGTCGAATGTGTTCGATGTGATCGGCGACCTGCGCGAGCGTCGTGACGGGTCTCGGGTGTTGCTCGTCCCACTCCGCGAGCGCCGCTTTCGCACGCTCGGGTTGACCGATGTAAAGACCGGCGTACGGCGGACTGTTGTAGCGCGTGCGCTCCGCGGCGCGGTCCGCCTCCCATTGATTGCGGGCCGGCGACACATAGCCCGGGGCAAAGTTGGCCATGACGACGCCGCCATTGGCGGCCACCGCGCGCAGCACGTCATCGGAAACGTTGCGCGGATGATCATCGAGCGCACGTGCCGAGGAGTGGGAAAAAATAACCGGCGCCTGACTCGCGGCAAGCGCCGCTTTCATGGTGTCGGCTGAAACATGGCTTAGGTCCACCAGCATGCCCAATCGATTCATCTCCTTCACGATCTCGACGCCAAAGGGCGTCAAGCCATTGTGCGCGGGGGTGTCGGTCGCCGAATCCGCCCAAGGAGTGTTCATCGTGTGCGTCAGCGTCATGTAGCGCGCGCCCGCATCGTACATTTCCCGCAGAACGGCGAGCGAGCCGTTGATCTGATGGCCGCCCTCGATGCCGATGAGCGAGGCGATCTTGCGGCTCTTGTGGATGCGGCGAATATCTGCCGCCGTGTATGCCATCGCAAAATCCGCGGGATAGCGGTCGGTCATGCGTTTGACCAGATCCATCTGCTCCAATGTCATTTGGACGGCCTCGAAACCCTGGGTGCTGACCGGGATCCACACCGACCAGAACTGCGCGCCGACGTGTCCCGCACGCAATCGCGGGATATCCGTCATTAAACCGGCTTGACCGGGCTCCGCCGACAAGCGGCTGGTATCGGCTGCAAGGTTGATGGCCGCGACATCGCTTTTGTAGCGCTCTCTGATTTCCCAGGGCAAATCGTTGTGGCCGTCGATCAGCGGCGTTCGCAGCAGCACCTGATCGATGCGATGCTGATAATCGTCCGCGGCCCAGGTGGCCAGGGGAAAACACAGCATCAGACAGAGAATGCGCAACATGGGCATGGTTGTTACTCTTCGAAGGTTATTTCAATCGGCTCGGTACCTGCGATCATCCCGCGCACCGTTTGACCGCGCTCAATGGGGCCGACTCCCGCGGGCGTACCCGTGAATATCAAGTCGCCGGGTGCCAGCTCAACATAGCTCGACAGCGCCGCGATGATTTCCGCGACGCTCCAAATCATG
>DATHKV010000026.1:0-2025 GCA_035488895.1 Steroidobacteraceae bacterium | reverse complement strand
ATTCGACGGGAATGAAGTCGGCGTTGCAGCCGCCTTCGGCGATGACGCGGTCGTAGGTCCGGCGCTCGTGCGCCGTGCTGCCCTTGATCTGCGATGCCAGGTCGAGGGGTGCGGCAGCGGTGGTGGAAGTGTAGACGTGGCTGTCCTGGACGACCGTCATGTCGCCGGCCATGGCGGGAGCGGTGAGGCCGAGGGTAATCAATGCAACTGCAATCTTGCTCATAATGAAATCTCGAAAAAAGCCCGCCGAGAGCAGGGAAGCAACTCGGCGAGCAAGTTGAGGAAACGGACCGAGGGGAGGCTGAGCCCGTCGCATCCGGCGTGGTGTCGGGTGCAGGGCCGATCATACGTAATGTATTGAGGCCGTCAAGCGGGAAAATGCAAAACGTATTATAATTCGTCGCAAGCAGTCGCCATGGCGCTGATGCGGCATGCGAATCAGATGGGCTTAGAGGGTGCGGTAAGCGCCGATCGCGCGCGCTACGATGGTGGCTTGCCGAGCATGGGCGGCCTGAACAGAATCGAAATCTGGATTCAGCGCGATGAGGTCGAAGGAGACGGCACCGTCCGCATCGACGGCGGTCTGCCGGTATTTCCGTATAAGGGCTTTTGCGTATCCGGGAACGACAGCGATTACAATATCGCCAGATGAATACTTATCGTCGGGATTAAAAAAGACTTTCTCACCAACAAAAAGAGCGTTCTTGTCGGTGCATTCCATGGACCTGTCATAGACTTCCATGGAAAAAACACGCTTGTCATTTTCAGGCGTGCTCGGCAGAAATACCGTCTCATTGGACATTGGGATTGCGCCGGAAGATATTGTTCGGAATTGTTCAATATCGGTGCAATCTAATAGGGGAACACGCGTCGGTTCAACTAAATTGTCATAAACCTGTCTTAGCACATTCTCTGCTTGGTTAATTCCGGAGCCAAAAAGTATGTGCTCCGGTGTCGAGTGAAACGCTCTCGCATAGCGTTCAGCCACCTTGCGCGTGATGCCACGCGCTCCATTCTCATGTGAAATATAGGTAGTTATTTTCCAGCCATACGCTCTCGCCGCGTCAGTGGCCGTTTCATAGCGGCGCGCCTCGCGCAGCGTCTTCAATCGTTCTGCGGGTGTCTCCATCATACAAATTGTAGGCGATACCATAATACGTTGGGGGTTGCCAGCCGCAATACGTTGTGTATTATTGGGGCATGCAATCATCCCCTCGTGAAATCATCAGCCTATGGAAATCGGTTAACGCGCTGGCGCATGTTGAAGCCTTCGCGAGCGATATAGGCGTCAAGACTCTCACGGCCCACGCGTGGATCCGTAGGGGCAAAATCCCATCCAAGCATTGGCGACGCATCATCGAGGCCGCGAACACGCGTGGCTTCCCTGTGACCTGGATGAATTTGGAAGGAACCGCCGAACTCGTTCAACAGGGGGAGGCCGCGTAATGCCCGTCTACTTCATCCAAAATGAGCGCGGCAGTGTGAAGATCGGCCACTCCGCCAATCCAGCAAAACGTCTGGCATCGTTGCGAGTAAGCAGCCCCGAGGATCTCACTCTTATTCGCGTTATCGAGGGTGAGGTGACGACCGAAGGGCAAATGCACAAGCATTTTTCTGCCCACCGAATTCGTGGTGAGTGGTTCAGATTTAACGACGAAATGCTCACTATCGGCGTGACAGTGTCTCCGCCTCGGGAAGCTCCGGTAAGGTCAGGGCCGCTCGTCACGCATACGGACATCCTGGCTCTGTGGCCGCGAGTTTCTCATCTTGCAGCTGACTTAGAAGTTCCATATGCGCGCGCATACAAATGGACAAAGCGCGAATATATCGATGCTGCCTATTGGGATGACCTGATCCTAGCTGTCGCTCAGCGCTTCAATATTGTCATTACCCATAGTCAGCTGATGCACGGCCTCAGACTTGTTCGTCCAAGGAGGATCGCCGCATGACCTTCTCCTCGGTGTGCCCAACATGCGGCAATCAAATCACCCCGCTCACCCTCCTCGTCTGCCGCGAGAGCAATGT
>DATHKV010000025.1:0-5468 GCA_035488895.1 Steroidobacteraceae bacterium | reverse complement strand
CGCGAGAAATAACACCGCCGTCATCAGCAACACGCTCCTGCGCCCAAAGCGGTCGCTCAAAGGGCCGGCCGCAAGGTTCCCGGCCATCGCGCCCCAGCCTAGACAGCTCACCGCCCAGCCAAGTTTGAGGCTTCCGGACGGCCCGCCGAGATCGAAATAGTCGCGAATGAAGGGCACGGCGCCCGAAATGACGGTGGCATCGAAGCCGACGAGAAAGCCGCCCAGCGCCACCGTCGAGGCAATGCGAAGCAAATTGAATTCGCTGCGCGTCATGCGCATGCCGGTGCTTGAATTGTCCGACCCATGTCCCGCTCCTCCCCAAAGCCGAAGACCAGTCCTTTCGTAATATATCTGCAACCGGTTGCAGGGATGCTGCTTTCGCGCAGCCGCTGCTGTCAAGGATTGAAATGCCGCGGCGCGCCGAATGCCCATTTTCTATGGATTTTGCCCCCTTGCATTTTGCAATTTACAGTCGCAGAATCATTCCTGCAACCGGTTTCAGAAACCGCTTGCATAGAATCGACGCTCGACGTCGGCACAGAATAATCAGGTCCCGGAAACCGGGAGGGGAGAGTACCTTGAAGAAGTCCAGCCGTTCGCGCGCCTCGACAAAGGCCCAGCATCCGCTGCCTAAGTTTCCGATGAAGCCTCTGGCCGTATTGATAGCGTTGTACTGTTCAGGCGCGACGGCGGCCGAAACCAGCGCGGCGGCGCCCACGGACACTCTCGACGAGATCGTCGTCACCGGCCTGCGGCAGTCGCTGGTGACCAACGAGGCCATCAAACGCGAATCGAGCGGCATCGTCGACGCGATTACCGCCGAGGATATTGGTAAGTTCCCGGACACGAATCTGGCCGAATCCATCCAGCGCATTCCCGGCGTGACCATCGATCGCCTGAACAATGAAGGTTCGCGCGTGACGGTGCGCGGCTTCGGTCCGGAATTCAACATGGTCACTCTAAATGGCCGTTCCATGCCGGGAAATACCGGACCGAACACTGCAACGGCGTCGCGTGCCTTCGACTTCGAGAATATCTCGGCCGACGGTATTTCCGGCATTACGGTGTACAAAACCGGCCGCGCCGATGTAGCGAGCGGCGGCATCGGTTCGACCATCAACATCACCACGGCGCGCCCCTTCGATTTCAATACGATGAAGGCGACGTTTTCGGCCAGGGCCACCGACGACACCTCCAGCAAGGTCGGCAACAAGGTCACGCCGGAGTTCTCCGGCCTCTTCAGCGACACCTTTTTCGACGACCGGGTGGGTTTCCTCGTCAATGGTTCCTACTCCAAGCGCAACAGCCAGGAACAGAAGGCCAACATCGACGGCTGGCTGCAGAACCAGTTTGCCACCGGCGATCCGCGCGTGACGAGCTCCAACACCAATCCGGACGGCAACAATTGGGGGCCGCGCAATGAAGGATGGGGAGTCGAGGATCACCAGCGCGAACGAATCAACGGCCAGGCCGTGCTGCAATTCAGGCCGATCGATTCGCTGGTCGCGACGGCGGACTACACCTATACCTTCTACAAGGACATGAACCAGACGCACACATTCGGTGCTTGGTTCGACTACGGCCTCAATCCCATAAGCGCCATCATCAACCCCCACGGCACCGTGACGAATCTGGTCGATACCGGCAGCGATCTTTCGTATTTCGCCACAAACGATGAAATCATGAACCAGAACGGCTCTGCGGGGCTGAACTTGAAGTGGCAGGCATCGGACAATGTGACGGTTGAGTTCGACGCGCATAACTCCACGGCCGATTCGGGCGGCGGGGCCTTGGGTACGAATAATTTCGGCATCGTCGGCCAGATCCCGCAGGCGTCGCTGTACAAGTGCTTCACCATGGGGCCCGCCTTCTCGCCCGGCGGCCCGTGTGCCGGAATCGCCGCAGGCGCGAACAAAATTCCGACGACTTCCTGGCTCTACTCTCCGCCGTACACCATGGCCAACCTCGGCACGGACACCATCGAGCCACTGTTCGGGCAAGCCAATAACGCCACGTTCAGGACAGTGATCCAGGAGGTCCTGCTTGATGCCGTGTGGAAGAATAGCGATGTGGACAGCGGCTTGAAGAGCATCAAGGCCGGCATCGATCTGAAGCGCATGACCACCCGGGCCCAGTCGTTCAACAGCGGCAACTTCGCATGGGGCTTCTACAATCCCGTGGACCAGGGCTTGATCCCAGCGAGCGCCTTCACCAAGGTGTCGAGCTGCAGCATTCTCAAAGGAATTTCCGGCGGCGCTTGCGGCATCCAAGTCCCGTACTTCTATAGCTTCAGCCTGGCGAACGCGATCGCTGCCACACAGGCGGGCGGCAGGCGGAACGCCGACGGATCGGTAGACGGCAATTTCCCGCCGTACACCTTTGCGCAGGCAACGTCGCCGACCAATGATGACCACATCAAAGAGGAGACGCCGGCGCCGTTCTTACAGATGGATTTCGATACGACCTTCGACGGCATGCGGTTCCGGGCCTTGGCGGGAATACGTTACGAAAAGAGCACGGTCACGGCCCAAAGTTTGCAGAAAGTTCCAACCTCGATTCAATGGAACAATCCCACGGAATTCGGCACGAACTTTGCGGCTGACGCGACGTACAGCGACATCAAGAGCTCCTATTCTGAGTTCCTGCCCAATCTGGACTTGAGTCTGCAGGTGCTGCCGGATGTGTTGTTGCGCGGTTCTTACAGCAAGACCATCGCACGCTCGGATCTGACCCAGATGATCGGCACCACTTCGGTGACCAACGCACCGAAGCCGGGCTCGCGCACGGCCACCGCGGGCAACCCGGCCCTGCTGCCTTACGAGTCGAATAACATCGACTTGGGCGCAGAGTGGTACTACGCGAAGGGCAGCTACGTGTCGGCCAATTGGTTTACCAAGCATGTCACGAACTTCCTCACCCAAGTCACGACCAAGCAGTCTTTGTTCGGCATCACGGACCCCAACGCGGGAGCGCTGGCCACCAAGGCGATTGCCGAGCTGACGGCCGCCGGTACGGCCCCGACGGCGCAGAATGTATTCGCTTAGATCGTCACGGACACGGGGTCAAATGGCCCATTCCTTGGGCAGCCAGGAGACCCTCTGGTCATTTGGGACGTCACGGCACCGACCAACGGCAACAAGACCGACATCCATGGGTTTGAGTTGTCGCTCCAGCATTTGTTTTGGGACACCGGCTTCGGCCTCCAAGCCAATTGGTCCGTGCCGACCGGCGGTGCGCCCTGGAACGCGACGGCAATTGGCAATCAGTTCGCACTGGCGGGCTTGAGCCGTTCCTACAACTTCGTCGGATTCTTCGAGAGATGGGGTTTCCAGACTCGTGTGGCCTATTCCCATCGCGGCGCGTTCCTGGCCTCGTTGAACCAGCCCGATCAATCGCTCGAGCCGATCTACACGGCGGCATACGGCCAGCTCGATATGAGCGCCAGCTACGACATCAACAAACATTTCTCCGTGTTGTTCGATGCCATCAATCTCACGTCGGCTTCGACGCATCAGTACGGTCGATATACAGAGCAGTTCATCTCTGCGTCCGAGGGCTTCGCCCGCTTCCAAGTCGGCTTTCGGGTAGTGCTGTAAAACCAGTTGGGGTCCGGGTCGTGTTGTAGTTCGCGATCCGGATTTTTTAAGACCGCCCCGCCCCCCGGGGCGGTCTTAATTTCTAAACTTATGGACGCTTCTGGCTCAGGTTCTTGAGCAAGATCGATCGAATCCGATCGGCGTTGGCCTGGGTGAGTTCTCCAAAGAGTCCCTGTACTTCGGGCGGCAGATGGTCGAGCGCCGGGCCGTCCGATTGGAAAATCAGATAGTCGAACAGGGCCTTCCAGCCGCGTCGCTGTGACGGCGGAAGCCCTTTCACCGCTAATAGGCTGTAGAGCAAGGCGTTCGATGGCGACTCGAAAAAGTCCGGAACGTCGCGCCACCAATAATTGACCAGTACATTGAATTCTTCGAGCGCCTCGACATTGTGCCACCACAACGCGGGGATGTAGACCGCGTCGCCGGGGCCGAGCTCGGCCACCTCGGCGACCTTCGCCGCCTCGGCATAGCGGGGGAAACGCTCGAGGTCCGGACGATTGATATCGACCAGAGTGATGGGCTGACCCGCTGGGGTCAGGTCAAGCGGGCCGACGTACAGATTTCTAATCTGGTCGGGCGGAAACATGGTGAAGCGGCGGCGGCCGCCGACGACACAGGCCAGGTTATCGATGTTATCGAAATGCGCCGCAATGCGGGTGCGGTTGCCGATCCAAATCGACTCGCGCACCGACTCCGCGGTAACCAGGCCGCGGAGATTGTTGGCATTCGAAAAACCCGGAAAGTAAATCGGCAGCGATACGGAGCCGGAGTAGAGCGCCGGTGCGGACTCATTCTTCAATTCCCGGCAAAGGCGCTCCAGTACATCGCCGAGCAACGCGCGCTTGGACTCGAAATTGAATCCGTCCAGCGCATCGTTGTAGAAGAAGCGCCCTTTGATGGATGCGGGTCCTTCGAACAAAGGCGCGGCGTGGCCGCTGTCGAATGTCTTGAGGTAGGCGGTGAGCGAGTGCGCCGATGCAAGACCCGCTTTGGTCGACGGCCAGGCCCGCACCAGGCCGCGCAGTACCGCCGGGCGGTCACGAGTCCTTATGGTGTTCTTGAAAAGCGCCGCATCGACATCTTCCCATTCCTCCGCTCTGTTTGGTGCGACACGCATATTCGAGTACCCGCGGTGAAGCAATGACACCCATTGTACCGCGACTTCGATTCGCTCCTTCGTCGCGCGCCGACGAAGACGCGAATGAGCGCTATAATCTTCGGACGAAGGAGGCGAAAGTGGTCAACCGGGTCGTTCTCAGCAATCAGATTCACCGCGATGTTCGCGTTGCCGCCAAGCGGCCGACGCGCGAGAACGCAGAAGTCAACGCGGTGAACGTGATCCCGCGAGAATTTCCGCGACTCTTGGCGAGTTATCCGATCTTCTATACCAAAAACGTGGAAACGGGTCGATTCGAGCCGTCCGCACTGCTGGGCTTCCAACCTGGGGAGAACTTGTTCTTCGTGGACGGCCAATGGGATGCTGCCTACGTGCCGCTGCAGATCCAGCGGCAACCGTTCTCGCTGGTAGCCCGCCGCGCGGAGGATTCTCAAGGAAAGCCGCCCTCTCTCGACGTGGCGCTTGATCTGAGCCAGACGGTTCAATCGGACGAGGGCGAACGCTTGTTCCTCGACGATGGCCAGCCCACCAAATTCTTGCAAAATATCACCTCGATGCTCTCAGCTCTGGTCAGCGGAACGACGGAAGCTTATGCGCTCACCGCGCGGCTGGCCGAACTGAATCTGATCGAACCTGTGCAGATCGATATTGAGTTCGTCAACGGCAGCGAGACCAAATTGCAGGGTCTTTACTGGATTGCAGCCGCCGCGCTCAAAGCACTGCCTGCGGCACAGCTGGCGGAGCTGCGCGATCGC
>DATHKV010000024.1:0-44825 GCA_035488895.1 Steroidobacteraceae bacterium | reverse complement strand
GAGCTCGAGACCAAACGGCCCTTGTTCCGGCGCACGACGCGAAGTGTCGCGCTGACTGACGATGGCGAGATGCTGCTGGGCGACGCGCGCCGCTTGTTACAGCTTGAGGAAGCGGCCCGTCATCGCCTGGCTGTGCCGCGGCTTTCGGGCGCGGTGCGTCTCGGCGTGGTCGAGGAGGTCGCCGGCGGCTCGCTGCCCTCGGCGCTCGGCCGCTTCGCAGCATTCCATCCGGGTGTGAAGCTCGAGGTGCAGATCGGCGTCAGCGCGGGACTGATCGAGCAACTCAATGCGGGGCGGCTTGACGTCGTGTTCGCAAAGCGCCCGCTTGGAACCTCGAAAGGCCGTCTGGTATGGCGTGAGCCGCTGGTCTGGGCCGCGGCCGACACGTTCGATCTTGTTGCGGATGCAGCGCTGCCGTTGGCTCTGTACCGCGAGCGATCTGTTTCTCGCGAGGCGGCACTCGCTGCGCTCAACGACAGCGAACTGACTTGGGAGATCATCTATACCAGCCCCAGTTTGACAGGCGTGCGCGCGGCGGCGCTCGCGGGGCTCGCCATCACCCCGCTTCCTGCCAGCGCGTTGATCGCGGGCTTGCGCATTCTCGGCGTGAAAGAGGGGCTGCCGCTTCTTCCTGACCTTGAGTTCGCGATCTACGAGAAGGCGCGGCCCGACAAGGCCGCTGCGGCGCTTGCCGCAGCCCTGATGGCGCTTGCGCAAGGGCCATCGCGCCCGACGATTTGACTAGTGGGAATGACTTGGGTCCTCAGCGGCGCGCCTCGATCATCTTCCACCCGTTTCCCGATGGGTCGCGAAAACCGGCGTCCACGTTGCCGTAGCGGTTCACGGGCTCCTGCGTGAACTCAACGCCTAGGGCATGCATGCGCTGGTACGCGGCGCGGCAGTCGTCCACGCCCAGCACGAGCGGCGGCATCGCACCTTTGGCCACGATCGCGTGCACCGCTTGGGCAGTCGCCTCGTCGAGCACCGGCGGACCCGGCTTGAAGAGGCCGAGCTGCAATGAGGGCTGATCCGGGTGCTGCACCGTGAGCCAGCGATAGTCGCCGTTCCGCACATCCGTGTGAACGCGGAATCCGAGCTTCTCGACGTAGAACGCGAGTGCCTCATCCTGATCTCGCACGTAAAGACCGACTTCTTGGACACCTTGGCTCATTGGATCTCCTTGTTTTCAGAGCCCCTTTTATATCGGGTTCCGCCCGGCGTCGCTTCTCCGAAACTGCGATCGTGAGATCGGGCCGGTGCGCCGCGCTGACGTAGCAGGCCGGTACGCGGCCGAGCTCGCGCGCCGCGGCCCTCGCCCGTGCCCGGATCACCCCCGGACTCTCGCCCGTGACGTCGCGGAAGGTACGTCCGAACGTTCCCAGGCTTTCCCAACCCGCGTCGAGGGCAATGTCCGTGATCGGCCGATTAGTGTCGCGGAGCAGTGCCGTAGCCCGCTCTATGCGCCGCGTGAGCAGGTAGCGATGCGGCGGTACCCCGAATGCCTGCTTGAACGATCGCGCGAAATGGGCTTCGGAGACCCGGCTCACTCGTGCCAGCCGCTGCACCGGCCAGTCCTCGTGCGACGCGGCGTCCATTCGGTCCTTGGCGCGCAGCAGACGGCGCAACAGCTCGGGGTCCTGGCTTGCTGAGTCGACACTCATGTCAGACAAGAGCTTAACACCTAAGGGAGCATGGATTTTGTCGGGAAGGCAACCCCCAATCGCGTAGCCACGGCGTCGAGATTTTTGTCGAGGGTCCACATCATCGTGTCCGGAGTGAGAAGTACGGAGGCGAGGAGAGACAGATCTACCGCACCGCAGCCCAAGTCCTGAAGTTGTTCTCTCTTGATCAGTTCAAGCGTTTCCTCGGTCGTCGCATCACGGATTGTTGAAGCGCCTTTAGATCGCCGAGCGTTCGTTCGCGCGGGTCTGATCCATCTCATGCCTGTGCGGTCCGCCGGCTCGATCGAACAGCCCTGGCAACAGAGTCTGGACATGCTTGAAACGCGCGAGCTTGATGTGGCGGTGCTGCCGCTGCACGCGGTACCACCGCGTTTCGAGGCTCGGAGGCTCTACGATGAGGATTTTGTGGTTGCGATGCGAAAGGGCCATGCGTTTGCGCGTGCACCAAATGAGGCCGCTTTCTGCAGGTCCCGACACTTGCTGGTTTCGCTTGATGGCAATTCGGTTGGATTCGTCGATGAGATGCTGGCAAAGCGTGGCCTGGAGCGTCGCGTAGCCGTCACCGTGCCGACGTTCATGATGGCACTGGATTGCCTATCAAAGTCCGATTTGATAGCGGCATTGCCGCGTCGTCTCGTCCGGCGACAGGCAGCCCGCTTCGGGTTGGTATTTGTCGATCTGCCGCTCAAGCGCAAGTCCGATTCCATCGAGGCAATCACAACCAAAGCGGCGATGAAGGACGCAGGTATTGCCTGGCTCATAGAGACCGCCGTCGCACTGCTTGCACCGACGCGGCAGTCCAATCGCCCGGCTTGAGATTGCGGTCCCACAAGTCGCGGAAGGAGGTTTCAGTCCGCCTGCATAGCGGCGAGCTCGTTGCCAGCAGGGTCCCGGAAATGGAAACGTCTGCCGCCCGGAAAACTGAATGTCGCTTTGGTGATGATCCCTCCGGCCTTCTTGACGAGCGCTTCAGTCGCTTCAACTGATTCGACCTGAATGACCGGAAGGGGAGCGCGCGTGGCTTCCTTCGAATCGGCTTGGATTCCCAGATCGACGGCCCCTGTCATCGTGCACGAATACGTAGGACCAAAGTCAGTCATCGCAAGGCCGAACGCATCGGTGTAAAACGATTTGGCGAGGCCAATCGTTTTGGATGGAAGTTCGACGAAACAGATTCGATTGGCCATCGGGACCCCCTGATATATGTTCCTTCCAATTGTGCATTCAAGATAACGCAAAGTCATTCCAAATCAGGAGAATAAAAAATGAAGGGTATCAAAGCGGCGACCATCTTCGGCATTCTCGCATCGCCTGTGGTGGTGCCGACCACTCTGAGCACCGCAAACGCTCAGGAAACTGCGGGCGCGGCGCACGAACACCTTGGCGGAGTCGCGTGCGACGATGTACCGCCCGGCGAGAAGAGGCCGGACTTCGGTTGCTTCAATGTAGCTACGGAAAAAGGCCTGCAGTTTTCGCAGCCTCAGGCGTTTTGGCATATTCGGACTTTTGCAAACCGTGCTGCAGCAGAGGCAGCCAGGAGCGCAACCGGCATCGTCGTCGAAGAGGACGGTCGAGTGTGGCTCTCGGAATTCGGATCACGCGATCTCATCGTCAAGGGCGGGCAACCGGTCGCAACCGTAGGTCCTCTGCAGCTGCCTCCCGCGAAGTCGTACACCGCGGTGCTCTCCTACGCAGTGATGCGTCCGGGCGACCAGTCCCGGGTTCACACTCACCCGGGGCCCGAAGGGTGGTACATGATCGTGGGCGAGCAGTGTTTGGAAACTCCCGCGGGCGCCAACCGGGCGAAAGCCGGAGCGACGATGACCGTGCCCCCGAACGTACCGATGCAGCTCAGCATCACAGGTACCGAGGTGCGAAAATCGCTGGTCCTGGTCATCCATGATTCGTCTCAGGCACGCGGGACGATTTCGCAATGGAAGCCGCCGGGTGCCTGTCGTCAGTAAGGCCCGTCTCGGCCTTTTCGGGTCATCGAATTAACTTGCGCAATGACTCTTCAGTCAGCGGCTTGGTCAATAGGGAATCAAAGCCGGCGGTGGCTGCGTTCGCGTGATCTTCCGAAGAGCTATAGCCTGAGGCAGCCACCAAGCGAACCTTTCGAAGCGATGCCTCGGCGCGGCAGGCGCGCGCAATTGCATACCCGTCCATACCGGGCAAACCCAAATCGCATAAAATGATATCTGGGACGGCCTCCAAGGCGCTCTCGATTGCCGACGGACCATCGTATGCCACGCGTACCTGAACACCGTGCAATCGAAGCAATTCGGCCAGCCCATCGGCGAGGTCTTTGTTGTCTTCGACCAGAAGCACCGCCTTAGGACTCAGTTGTTCGATCGCACCGGCATTGTTCGGGCTGTCAACAACTCGAGCCGCAACGGGAATCATCAAGGTGAATAGCGCGCCGCAGCCGGTTCCGGCGCTCGAGGCGGTCAACGAACCGTTTTGAAGACTTGCCAGGCGCGCGGCAATCGCCAATCCCAGACCCAAGCCGCCGGCGGCTCGATCGCGCCCTTGCTCCTGTTGGACGAACGGTTCAAACAGTCTCTCAGAAAATGCGCTGTCGAATCCAATGCCGGTATCGCGAACAGAAACGATTGCCGCGTCATTCTCAACGGCCAGAGTCAACTCTACGCTGCCGCCGGCGGCGGTGAATTTGATTGCATTGGACAATAGATTATCAACGATCTGTCGCAGGCGCATTCGATCCGCATTCACATAACAGTTGATTTCCGGGATCCGAGCGGTCAGCTGCAATCCGGCCTGGCGCGCACGCGGCTCTTGCTCATCGAGCGCATCTCTTAGGAATGCCCGCAATTCCAATGACTCGAACTGGACGGAGACTTTCCCAAAGGCTATCCGCGACGCATCTAGCAGGTCCTCGAGCATACGGGCGATGGCCGTGGTTTGACGATCGACTCGCTCAACGAGAGGCGCTGCGCGCTCATCTTGAAGGTTCAGACGACGCAATGCATACGTTGAGGTGCGTATGGCACCCAGTGGGTTTCGCAATTCGTGGGCAAGCACCGCGATAAATTGATCCTTTTGGCGATCCTTTTCCTCAAGGGCCTGCTTGGTCCTTCGCAGTTCCTCGCGCTCATTCAATTCTCGTAAAGACGCGAGCTCCGCAAACGTGCGCTCGCTCATCTCAGAACGATCCGCTTCCGGATCTTCCATCAGCAATTTCGCCAGCTCCTCGTGGCCCCGAATGAGCTCGAGCATGTCCCCTTCCGATTCGATCTCGGGATGCAGCATGGTCCAGTAGTGCGCCGTGCGAATAAAGGCAAGACATCCACTCAAGAATTCATAGTCGCGCTGGCCCAGCGTGCGGATCACCGCCCGCCTGGCGCTATCGCTTCGAGCCGGCTCGACAAACATGACCGCCGCACACGCGAAAATTTCGTCTTCTCGCTGACTGCCGGCCGCAGGCCATCGATCATGGGGGCGTGGCGCCGCTTCCAGGCTTGCATAGACCAGCGTCATATCTCGCTTCCAGGGAGAAGGGCGGCGAAGCAGCGCGATCACATCGGCCATGCTCTGCGGCTCGGCGTCCGCATCCCCGGCCGCCCGCCCATGCGCACCGCCCAATAGGAATCCGACGTGCCGGACGATGCAGTAGCGCATCGGACAGAATCGAGACAGCCAGACAAAGAGGCGCTCCTTGAAGACCGAGGGCATTGGATTGTCGAGATAACCGGCCTTCGCAAAACCCCACAGCTGTTCAAGGAGTCCTGGTGCCGCGCGAGCTGAGCGGAAGAAATTCGGAAGGATGCCGAAGCGGTCGGCGACAACCGCCTCAAATGCAGCGGTCGAATTCAGATTGTCCTCCATATGCCACCCCAGCCTCCCCTTCAGGGGATGTCGCCTTTATCCTGAGGTACGAGCATATAGGTTTACGCATTGAATTACGGATTTGAGGGAAAGACATTGCTCGCGACTCGGAATCGCTGCACAGGCGCTCCGGTAGACCGAATTCATTATGTTCACAACCGTCGTGATGAGTACCGTTGGAGAGTCCCCACCCGAAGTGAATGATCGCAATGTCGGGCGCCACGTATCGCGGGCAAGCAAGACTATTTGCTCGCGGGGTCCTTCTTGGGCCGGCGGACGGTCCTCACCTTGCCGCTTTTTCCTCCTCCACAAAAGAATCGATCGGCGCCATCGGACTCGAGCCCCGATACCATTACTCCGGGCGGCATATCGAGTTGCTGCAACACCTTTCCGGTTAGCGGATCGATTCGCCGCAGTTCACTTTCGTCGGCTTCCAATGTCCCGTGCCAGAGGTCGCCTTCGACCCAGGTGACTCCGGTGACGAAGCGGTTGGACTCGATGGTGCGCAGAATCGCCCCTGTTTGGGGATCCACTTGATGAATCTTCCGATCCCGATACTGTCCGACCCAGAGCGTACCTTCCGCCCAAGTGAGCCCTGAGTCGCCGCCGCCCCCTGGCGCCGGAATCGTGCCGAGCACGCGGCCGCTTTTGGGGTCGATTTTCTGGATGCGATCCTCGGCGAGCTGATACAAGTGCTCGCCGTCGAATGCCGTTCCGGCATGTGCCGCGACATCGATCGAGCGCAGCATCTTGCCGGTCGCGGGGTCAAAGGCTTTCAGCGTGTCGCCCGCCGCAAACCAGACCTTCTGGCCGTCGTACGAGACTCCATGCACGTGGTTGACCCCCGGAAAGGGCCCGAATTCACCGGTGATGTCCGCGGCTGATTTACTCATGACTGCAGTTTAGTCAATCGGCAGAGGACCGGGGAGTAACAAAGTCGTCGCGAATCCCGGAACGGGCGGGGTCATCCAGCGACGAGTGCGTCCGCGCCCGAACGATTGCACCTTGGCGGCCGCGACAAGCGAGTCGAGCGCACGCTGCACCGTGCGCTGGCTGGTGCCGAGCGCCAGCGCCAGTGCCGAACTGGACCACGATTCACCATCGGCGAGGAAGGCGAGCATCCCTGCGTGCTTTTCTTCGACGGGCCGCGCCAGCACGACCACCTCACGTGCGCCATGCGGCACCAGCGCAAAGCCTCGGGGTGTCGCGCTCACCTTGGCCAGCGTCCGCAGAAGTGTGCGAAGCCGCGCTAATTCGACGCGCAACCGCGCGCGATGCGATTCATCGGCGAGTTTCAAGCGGAATGCACGCGCGACCAGTGCATCCCGCGCTACGTCACCTGGCCATGCTTCGCCCAGCGCACGTGCCAGCGAGAACAACACCGGGCGTTTCGCGAGCGAGACCGCTTTGCGGCCCTGGCGCACAACATGCCGGCAAGCGTCCACGACGAGAGATTTGGATGCCAGCAACCCTTCGACCTCCTCGAGCAACAGGAAGCGCTCTGCGCCGCGTGCAATCAGGCGTGCCGCAGGCATGGAAAGAACGCGGGATGCGCTTTCGACCTCCGCCGTCAGTGCCGGGATCCTCGCGCGGCGGGCGGCGCTATTTGCCCGAGCGAGGGCGGCGCGCGCCGGCCGGGTTCGTAGGCGGCGCATGGCGATCCCGGCGAGCAGCAGTTCATGGACCGCCCTCGGGGCGGGCAACACGGGGTCGAGTTCGGCGAGCATGCCTTCGGCTTCATCGAGGCGGCCGATGAGGAGGAGGCGCCGGACTTCAAGGTAGCGCGCGTGCACGGCGTTCACGAAGTCACCGTGGGCCTCGAGCGTGGTTCGCGCCGCACCGAGCGCCCTTGCGGCCCAGCTAAGATCGCGGCCGGCGAGCGCGATCTCCGCTTCGGCGACGATACAGCGCGCGCGGGCCATGGGCTCTTTGGGGCCGAAGGCGCGCGCAGCACGCTGCAGCAGCGCCTTGGCGCGAATGAGGTCACCGAGCTGCGCCATGGCAATGCCTCGAAGCGCCAGGGCCGGCGCATCGTCTCGCAGGGCGACCCGTTTCAATGCGCCGAGGGGATCGCCTGCCGCGAGCGCCCGCGCCGCAGCCGTGATCAGTGAGTCCATTGCAATCCCGTCACACTTGTAACTCCCGCCGTTCGCTGCCTGACGCTATAACTATCTCATGACCAACGAACCGGCGTGCTGCGCGGCCTCCAGGCGCTCCCCACAGGGGCTGTTTTTTTGCATTTCGGCACTGCTCTTTGTCGTGAGCGTAGCGGTCACGATCGCCTGGTGTGCGTCCATGTCAGCGATGAGCGAAATGCCGATGCCCGGCGGCTGGTCGATGTCGATGGCGTGGATGCGCATGCCTGGACAGACGTGGCTGCAAACCTCGGCCTCGTTTCTCGGCATGTGGGCAGTGATGATGGCAGCAATGATGTTGCCTTCCTTGACGCCCATGCTGTGGCGCTACCGCCGGGCCGTCGTTGCAACGGGCGCGATGCACCTGGGTCGGCTCACCCTGCTGGTAGGTACCGGGTACTTCTGCGTTTGGATCGCGTTTGGAGTTGCGGTATTTGCGCTGGGTGTCGCGCTGACGGTGGCCGAGATGCAAGACCCGCTGCTGGCGCGGGGCGTCCCACTCGCGGCCGGAGTGGCGGTCATTATCGCCGGCGGGCTACAGTTCACCACTTGGAAGGCACGACATCTGGATTGTTGCAGGGCGGTTCCGCTTCGCACCCGTACTTTGCGGGCGGACGCCGGCACGGCCTGGCGACATGGCCTGCGCCTTGGCGTCCATTGCTGCCATTGCTGTGCAGGACCGACGATGGTCCTCCTCGTCGTCGGAGTCATGAACCTGGGGGCAATGGCGATCGTGACCGCAGCCATCACGTTCGAACGGCTCGCGCCGAGCGGTGCACGCGTCGCGCGAGCGATCGGTGTCGTCTTCGTGGGAGCCGGGTCGATTCTGGTCGCGCAAACCGCCGGGCTGGGATGAGCCTTGCGGCCGATGTCGAAATGGTACAAAGCAGTTCGTCGTAGTGGATAGGACTGTCTGCGCGAACGCGCGCTTTGCCTGATCTCAACACTTAGGGAGAATGTGATGCTCAAATTGATTTTGCTGCTGTTCATTGTGGCCATTGCCGTATTCCTGGTGTACATCGCCCTGAAATCGGCCGATTTTCGCATCACGCGCTCACGGTCCATTCAGCGGTCCCCCGAAGCGATCTTCGCGCTGATCAATGATCTGCACGGGTTCAACCGATGGAATCCCTTCGCGCAGAATGATCCATTGCTGAAGATCGACTACAGCGGCCCGCAGACTGGAATAGGCGCCAACTACGCGTGGAGCAGCACGGGCAAGTCCGGCCAGGGGCGCATGGAGATCATCGAATCCTCTGCGCCGTCGCTGGTGAAGATGCGGCTCGAATTTGTGAAACCGTTCTCCGCCAAGAATACGGCGGAATTCTCGCTCGTGCCGACAGCGACTGCGACGACAGTGACCTGGTCGATGACCGGCCGCAATTCATACATGCACAAGTTGATGGGCACAATCCTCAACTTCGACAAAATGGTGGGCGGCGAATTTGTGAAGGGCCTTGCGAATCTTGAGGCGCTGGTGGAACGCTAGCGCTGGAATTCTGACCCCCCCGATGGCCGGTGGCGGGGGCATGCCCGGCTCAATGCCCGGCCGTTTCGAAGAGGCCCGTGTCCCCGCGGCGCGCTAGTGCGCGTATAATATGCCCATCGTTTCTAGATCAGTGCTCCCAAGCACTCCCCCAATGCGGACCAATAAACTCAACTTAAATGAAGAGGATATGTATGTCGCTTCGAATCAATGACACGGCGCCGAATTTCAAGGCCCAAACCACGCAAGGTTCCATCGATTTTCACCAATGGATCGGTGACAAGTGGGCGATTCTATTTTCGCATCCCAAGGATTTCACCCCCGTGTGCACGACGGAGTTGGGGTACATGGCGAAGATCGAGCCCGAATTCACGAAGCGCAACGCGAAACTCATCGGACTCTCCATCGATCCGGTGGAAAGTCACGCCGGCTGGGTCAAGGATATCGAAGAGACGCAGGGCGCCACCGTCAAATATCCTATGATTGCCGATACCGACTTGGCTGTTGCCAAACTCTACAACATGCTTCCGGCGGAAGAGGCTGGCGGGGCTGCGGGTCGCACGGCGGCGACCAACGCGACGGTTCGGTCGGTCTTCATCATCGGCCCAGATAAGAAAATCAAGCTGATGCTGACCTACCCGATGACGACGGGTCGCAATTTCGACGAGATCTTGCGCGCGCTCGATTCGATTCAATTGACTGCCAAACACAAAGTCGCCACGCCGGCCAATTGGAAGCAGGGCGAGGATGTGATCATTGCGGGATCAGTATCCGATGAGGACGCCAAGAAAATCTATCCGGCCGGGTGGAAGGCTCCGAAGCCCTACCTGCGCATCGTCAAGCAGCCGAGCTGATTTGGGCAACGGCGGATGAACCCATGGCCTTCGCGCCGCGCTCGGATTCCAGATCCGAGCGCGGCCTGGCATGCAGCAGCCCTGTCAGCTCCTGCGGCGCAGGATGGATTGCAGCACCACGGCGTGATTGACTTCAGGGTCGCGCGCCCCGTAGACCAAAGTGACGAGTCTGCCTCGAGCAAGCTTGCGCAGCTCGCCAACCCGGGGGTTGCTGGTCAATTCTTTCTTGTAGCGGCCGGCGAATTCTTTGAAGCGCTCCGGTTTGTGACCGAACCAGACTCGTAACTTTGGACTAGGCGCAATGTCCTTCATCCAGAAGGTGAGTTTTGCGCCGGCTTTCTTGACGCCTCTCGGCCAAAGCCGATCCACGAGCACGCGGATGCCATCCGCCGGCGAAGCGGGCGCATAGGCGCGTTTGAGCATAATGGCCATCCCTTATGCTGCGCGCCCAGCTCCGACAGCGTCAATGATTTCAATGGGCGGCAGCCGTGGATAGGCGCGCGGTTGCAGGCGGGCGATAGTTGCCTGCTTGGGCACGAAAGCCGATGCTGAGTCGGTTCCAGCCGTTGATGGCGACGACCGCCAGCGAAAGATCCACGAGCTCGGATTCTGAAAACTCTGCACGCGCTGCCTCAAATTCAGCATCGGGGGCGTGAGATTGAGCGACCAACGTCAGGGCTTCGGCCCAGGCGAGGGCGGCACGCTCGCGTGCGGAATAAAATGGCGCTTCCCGCCACGCATCCAAGGCGTAAAGCCGTTGCTCGGTCTCGCCCTCGTTACGGGCGTCCTTGGAGTGCATGTCGAGACAGTACGCGCAGCCGTTGATTTGCGACACGCGCATCTTGATCAGATGAAGAAGCGGACGCTCGATGCTGCTCTTGGCGAGATAGGCTTCCATGTCGAGCATGGTTTTCATTGCGGCCGGTGAGACCTTGAGGAAATCTATTCGTGTTTGCATATGCTTACGCCTCCGTAGGATTTGTGGGGTTGCATACGTAGACGTCCGAGCCCGCGTGGCCGTGACCAGTTTAGTGATGATAGTTCTGCGGCAGCGCCACTTTGGTCAGTTTGTCGGGATTCAGCACGGTGTAAACCGCGAGAATCCGCTCACCGTCGGTTTCGATCGATATAGAGGAGATGGGTGTATCGCCGACGCACATCAGCAATCCCGGTTCGCCATTGATCGCCACGATGCGGTACGTCAGCATGCTCAAATAGCGTCGCCAGACACCGGTAGCGAAGCGAACCACATGATCGGCCCCGCGCACCACCTTGAGGGCGGCTTTGACCTTGCCGCCGCCGTCGGATGTCCAGGTTGCATCGTCGGCAAACAATGCCAATAGAGATTCATGATCCTCGGCGCGCAACGCTGTGACGAATTTTTCGAGCAGGAGGGTGCGCGCCGCATGACTCACTTGAAAGCGCGGCCGCTCGCTGCGCACACGGACGGTTGCGCGGTGCACGATCTGCCGGCAGGCGGCTTCACTCCTGTCCAGAACGCGGGCGATTTCCGGGTAGTCGCAGTCGAAAACTTCGTGCAGAAGAAACGCCGCCCGCTCGAGCGGCGCGAGCCGCTCGAGCACGATCAAAAATGCCATGGAAAGATCCGAGGCCAATTCCGAGCTGCAATCAGCAGGCGGTGCCGCATCGCCGACCAGCGGTTCAGGAAGCCACGGTCCTAGGTAGGCCTCGCGCTCAGAGCGCGAGGCCCGCAGCCGGTCGATGCACAGCCGTGTTACGACCGTGGTCAACCACGCCTCCGGAATCTGCACGCGGCCGCTGTCGGTCTGGTGCCAGCGCAAATAGGCGTCCTGAAGGATGTCCTCGGCGTCGCTCGCCGAACTCAGCATCCGGTAGGCGATCCCGTAGAGCTTGGGCTTGCACTGCTGAAATGCGGCCGCACGACTGTCAATCACGTCCGGGACCTCGCTATCCGCAACAATGACTTAGTCTAGACGGCCCTGAGTTAGTTCTGTGACAGCCTCGGTGCCACGGCGAGCCTCTACTCGGGAAGATTGACGCCCGAACCCCCCATCTCCTTGGGCATGTCCTTGAATTTGGGCTTGCCATCGCGGATAGGCAGCACGGTTTCTTGATAGTTCACGTGCACACCGGGTTCGAACTTCAGACTTGGAAGCATGGCAGCATAAACATCCACGAGACCCATGGTCGGGTGGTCTGTGAAGAGGTGGCCGCCGCACTGCTTGCACCACTTTCGAAAGCTGATGGGCGTTTTGTTGTGGGTGCCAACGCTGGCAGCGCCCCGGGTGACCTTCAACGCCTGCGGGTTCCACAGCGTGAAGGCATTCACGGGCCCCGCGGACCAGTGCCGGCACGACTCACAGTGGCAATAACCCATGCCGGCGGGCTCGCCGGTAACTTCAAATTGCACTTCTCCGCAAAAGCAGGCGCCTTTGTAGATCTTTTCGCTACCCATGATGCATCTCCCTGTAGTATCGAATGAGATTCAGTGTGACCATTCTACTGATCGTTCGCCGGCGCTCGAATGACCGTGCGTCCGGGGCTCTTGCTCGATCGTCCGGGGAGAAGGTCGTGGATGCATTGTCGGATGTGCTGCGCGCCGTGCGCCTCACTGGGGCGATTTTTTTTGATATCCAGGCGTCCGAGCCCTGGGTCGCCGAGACTCCGTCGGGCGAGGCTATTGTCGAGGCGATGTTCCCCGGCTCCGAGCATCTGGTTTGCTATCACGTCATTACTCGGGGCAGCTGCTGGGCCTGCATTCCCGGAGAGGAGCCGACGCGGCTCTCTGCGGGTGACATCATCGTATTACCGCACGGCGATACGCACGTGCTGTCGAGCACCCCGGGTTTGCGCCGCACACCCGACATGTCCCTCTACCGCATGCCGGCCGACGGAAAATTGCCGGTTAGCATTTCGATGGGAGGTTCCCAGGGCGAGTCCGTGCACCTGGTGTGCGGCTTCTTGGGTTGCGACGCTCGGCCCTACAACCCACTGCTTACCGCACTACCGCGCGTCATTCTGGTTTCCGGGGCCGCGGGCGGAGCATTGGCTGCCTACGTTCAGTTCGCACTGGCCGAATCGAAGGAGCCGCGCATGGGAGGGCAGTGCGTGCTCGGTCGCTTGAGCGAACTCATGTTTGTGGATGTCGTGCGCCACTACCTGGAGACTTTGCCCGCGGACCGAACGGGGTGGCTTGCCGGTTTGCGCGATCCGTTCGTCGGACGTGCACTGACGGCGTTTCACCGCGCACCAGCCCGCGCCTGGACCATTGAGTCTCTGGCGAAGAGCGTGGGGCTCTCCCGTTCTGCGCTGGCGGAACGATTTACGCAATTCGTCGGGCAGCCTTTGATGCAATACATGACCAATTGGCGCATGCAGCTCGCTGCGAATCATTTGCTGAGCGGCGTGGAGAGTGTGGCGGTCATCGCCAACCGGGTCGGCTACGACTCGGAAGCGGCTTTCAGCCGCGCATTCAAGAAGTCGGTCGGCGCACCGCCGAGCCAATGGCGCAAAGTCCGCAACGAGACGCGTGCGACTTAAAATGAGGTCGACTAATGCGCCATGCTGGGATCGGTGGTCTCGGCGAAGGCGATGCTGTTGCCGTCCGGGTCCTGGATCATCACGACTTTCACTTTATCGCCCTGTATGGCGGGAGGCGCCTCGATTCCGCATTCCTTAAGATCGCCAATTTGTTCCTCGAGGTCGCTCACCGCGAGGGTCACGGACCCTTTGCCGGCTCTTTCGGGCAACTGATAGACCTGTAGCCAGCCGCCTCCGGCGAACTTCCACTCGGCAACCTCGCTCATGGGAGTCGAATCGGCAGCCCTGCCGAATAAGCGCTCATACCACTGGGACGAGGCCTTCAGATCCTTTACAGGGACACTGGCGAGGGCGTTGCGAATTGTCATGGGAGCCTCCCGGAAAGGATTAGAAGAGCAGCCTATCGCCCGGCAAAAGCCCTGTATGTAGGCGCACGCCGCATCACACTAGTGCCGCTGTTATGATCGGCAAAAAATCGATCCGAGGCTGTTATGTCCGACCCCCAAGTCAATCGGCATGCGCTGGCGTTCATATTCATCACCATGCTGGTCGATACCATCGGCCTTGGCATCATCATTCCTGTTACACCCAAGCTGATCACCGAATTGACG
The DNA here is from genome assembly GCA_035488895.1 of Steroidobacteraceae bacterium. GTDB lineage: Bacteria > Pseudomonadota > Gammaproteobacteria > Steroidobacterales > Steroidobacteraceae > Bog-1198. The sequence continues at coordinate 30,689 of DATHKV010000024.1, read as the reverse complement.
GGCGAAGGCATGAGCGAAGCTGCCCGTTGGGGCGGCGGCCCGTGCTGATCGCCTCGCTGGCCATGCTCGGCGTTGACTATCTGATTACGGCGCTGGCGCCCACGATCTTTTGGTTGTTCCTTGGGAGATTCCTGTCCGGCATTGCTGGCGCTGCGTATCCCACCGCGAATGCGTACATCGCAGACGTCAGTCCCCCGGAGAAGCGAGCCGCAAACTTCGGGCTGGTGGGTGCTGCGTTTGGCATCGGGTTTGTGATCGGTCCCGCCATCGGCGGCCTGTTAGGACAGTACGGCGCGCGATTGCCTTTTTATGTCTCCGCGGGCATCGCATTCTGCAACGCGCTGTATGGACTGCTGGTCTTGAAGGAGTCGCTTCCGCCCGCTAGTCGACGCAAGTTTGAATTATGGCGCGCCAATCCGCTCGGTGCGCTGGTCGCACTGCGGCGCTTTCCCGCGATGTTGGGGCTGTTTGGCGTGGTCGTGCTCATGCGCTTGGGGCATGACGCCAATCCCGTCATTTGGACTTACTACACCATGCTCAAATTCAATTGGTCGCCTGCCCAGGTCGGCTATTCGCTGATGGTGGTTGGAGCCATGCTGGCGCTTGTCTTCAGCTTCGTAACCCGGATCGTCGTTCCGCGTATCGGCGAAGTGCGCTCCGCTTATTTCGCCTTGCGTGCGGCACGGTGGGATTCATGGGCTATGCGTTTGCCCCTCGAGGATGGGTACTGTATGCGTGGATGGCCGTGTGGGTTTTGATCGGACTGGCCGGGCCATCACTGAATGCAATCATGTCGAAACAGGTGGGTCCCGCGGAGCAGGGTGAACTGCAGGGCGCGCTGGCGAGTCTCGGCAGCCTGACGTCGGTTGCCGCTCCGCCGATACTCTCGAATCTGTTTGGCTACTTTACCAGCGATGCGGCGCCGATTTATTTCCCCGGCGCTGCCTTCTTCGCCGCGAGCCTATGCCTAGGGTTTGCCGCAATAGTGCTTGCTTGGGCGCGGCGGGCGCCGCAGCCGGCATAGCGGTGCAGCTAGCTCTTGTGGGCCCCGGCCTGGCTTTTTTTGGCGATGGTCTCGGGATCCACGCCGAAGCGCGCCATTCGGCTCACGAGCTCCGGCGGAATTTCCGTTGCGCGCCCGGAGTCGGCGGAAATAAATACCAGCACCTGCTGGACGCTCATGCGCAATTCGCCGTGATGAGACGCTTCGATGCGTACCTCGCACGAGGTGCGGCCGGTCTTGACGGTCCAGAGATTGAAAGTCAAGCGATCGCCGAAACGCGTGGGTTTGGGAAAATCGACGGTGAAATGCACCGAAGGCGTTAAAAGCTGCTTGTGATGAAATAGCCCCGGAGCGCTCGCAGCGAGTCCGTCTTCGAACCAGTCTTCGACGAAGTCGCTGATCATTTCAAAATAGCGCGGATAGAAAACCCAACCCGCCGCATCGCAGTGCCCGAAGCGTACGAGAATTTCGCGCTGAAAAGCCGCCATTGATCATCCCTCCACAGCTATCACCGCCTTTGAGTATAGTTTATGAAGGATGCGGTGATTGAGACTTTCCGCACGCGGGCCCACCCGCGGTACTCCGCGGGTGGGCTGTCAAGACAGTTACTAGCGAACTGAGGCGATCAAGGCCTCCGCTTCGATGGTCAAGATGTCCGCCTTGATCCTGTCGATCGGCTTGTTGTCGAACGCCACGCCTTCCAGCATGTCGATCATCTTTTGAGCAATGGCATTGCGCGCATCGGTCAGGTGAGTCAGCTCAGACTCGAGCTTGGCGTAAGTTGCGTCATCGCCGTTGAGTGCGGCCGTGGAGATGGCAAAAGTTTTGCGGCCAAGGCGCCCGACCGGCGCATTGATGTCCTTGTAGGCTTGCGCCAGGCGTGCGATGACGTGCTTGTCACCCTGTTTGCCGTGCAACACGGCATTTTCGCCCAGCACCTCGAACAGCACGCGGCCGTCATGTGCGTAATCATCCTTCAAGCCGACGAGGCCCATGATGGTCGGACGCGTATCCGTGTGATCGCTAAAAATGTCGTCCGTGGGTCCCGTGTGCTGGACGCCCGGGCCCACCATACCTAGCCAAGTTTTCGTGATCTGCTCCTGGAAGTCGCCATGATTCCAGGCGAAGCCGCCGTGCCCCTCGAGGGTGACGCAGGCCGGCGCCTCGTCGCAGCTGTCGGTGCCGCTGGCGAAATTGAAGTAATTGTCATTCGCGAACACCACGAAATTAGGCGTGCGATTCGGATCCGATGTCACCATGTGCAGGAAGCGCTGCTCGGTTATATCTGCCATCGCCTGGGCGATCTTGTCCGTGTTGCCCGTGATCGGGTTGACGGCCGTCAATGCACCCACGTCGCGTTCCAGCTGGCGGGTAATCGGATCGGTTTGGCCCGGGTTGCCGTTGATGTAGAAGGTGGGCGCGGAGTCCGAGTGCACCGAGAACGGCGTGGTGTTGTTGGCTTGGGTGGCCAGCAGACGGCTGAGATTCGCGTCGATCTCACCGATCTGCTGATAGGTGCATGCCACGTGCACGCCGTCGCAATTCGCGGGGGAGGGCGCGCCGCCGACGAACTTGTCGTTCTCATCGGCAGTCACGATGAACAACGTGTTGTCCTTATTGATGCCGTCCTGCGCCAGTCGCGCAAAGAACTTGCCGAATGCCTCATTGGCGCCAGCCAGTTGCGCGACATATCCGGCTTCTCCCGGACCAAAAGTGCCGGTGCTGGCATGGTTGTCGTGCATGTCTTCGATGTAGCCATAGACGACGGGGATCCCCGCTTCGAGCATCGTGGCCAGATAGCCGAGAGTTTGCGAGGCGGAGGGATTGAAGGTGTTGGGGAAACCAGGGTTGCCGCTGGGATCCGCGATCACATTGCCGTCGATGTCCTTGACCGGGCCGTGAGGCGACACTGCGGGCTGCACACTCACGCCGCCGAACAACGCATTAAATCCCTGATAACCGCCCGGCTCGTCCACCAGCACGTCGGGCTTCCCCTTGGCGCAAATATGGCTGTTTTGCGCGCAGTGCACGGCTATGCCGAGGAAATCCGCCTTTGCTTTGGTCGGGTTGCTGGACGCTTCCATGGCCTCAGGCGATCCTGCACCGAAGACGTTGGTCAGATCGCTCGTGATGTTCTCGAACTCGATATTGGCGACCGAGAAAGCTCCGACGTCGCAGCCGGCGCGGGTGAACGGCACCCACGGCGCGGGATGAATCTTGCCTTGCTGATTGACCATCACGGGAACCGGCACCGGCGTTGTCTCCAAATTATCGGTCCAGTACTCAAAAGTGCTGGGAAACGAAGCGGTCCCGGTGGGCTTGAAGAAGGGCAGACTGTTGCCGATCGGCGCACCCATTTTTTCGCCATATACGCCCGTGAGCGTGGTCAGAATATCCACCGACGTATGTGAGATCAGCGGAGTGTGATGGTCGGTCAGCACGGTGCCGTTATCGACCAGAAAATTTCGCAGATTCGACATCTGCTCAAGATCGCTGGGCACATTCGGGACATCACGGCGAAAGTGCACATTGTCGAACTGAATGTAGACCACGTGCTGGATCCGATTATTGTCCGAATGCAGCGCGCAGCGTCCGTTTCCTGGATTGCCGTGTCCGTGGTTGGTATTCGAATCAGCGATTGGCTGCGCAATTGCAGCCGTGGTTGCGAATGCCGCGACAGCCAACAGTCCCGCGATAAATAGTCTGCTTCCTTTCATGGTCGCTCCCCCTTCGGAGTGTGTGGATGAAGCCCGGCATTGTTGGCGCGGCTCTTTACACCGGGATTACAGCGCGGTAACACGCGCATCGATTTGCCGAGTAAGATTGCCGCAACGCAAATTCGCCCGCGGTGCGGTTACGAAATGGCAGGTGAGACGTGCAAAAATTTCAATTTGAAGGATCTGCTGCGGCCATCACCGGAGCGGCCAGCGGCATCGGACGCGCATTGGCGCTGCAACTCGCTGCCCGCGGATGCGATGTCGCACTCGCGGATCTAGACCAGCCGGGACTCGAGTCGGCCGCAAGCGAGATCAGTGCGGCTCACGCACGGCGCGTCACCATTCGGCGCGTCGATGTTGCCGACCCGAAGCAAATTCAGGAGTTTGCCGCATCGGCGTGCGCGGATTTCCCCGCTCTGAACCTGCTCTTCAACAACGCCGGGGTCGCGTTGCTGGGTGAATTCGATGAATTCGACGAGGCGCAGATGGCGTGGTTGATGGACATCAATTTCTGGGGCGTGGTGCGTGGCACACGCGCGTTCCTGCCGCATCTTCAAGGCCGGCCGCAGGCGCATATCGTGAACATTTCCAGCATTTTTGGAATCATTGCACCTGCTGGACAGTCCGCTTACTCCGCGTCGAAGTTTGCGGTGCGCGGATTTTCTGAGTCATTGCGGCACGAGCTGGCAATGAAAAAGAGCCCGGTGCGGCTTTCGGTGGTGCATCCCGGCGGCGTGAAAACCAATATCGCGCGCATGGCGCGCAGCGGGGCCCACCTGCGCGAGAGTGTCAGCATGATAGAACTCGGGAATCGTTTCGAGCGGCTGGCACGCACCACACCCGAGGAGGCCGCCCGGCGCATCATTCGCGGTATTGAGCGGAACGAACCCCGCATTCTCATTGGCGGCGACGCAAAGCTGCTGGACCTCATTCAGCGCCTCAAGCCCGCGAGTTACTGGGCGCTGCTGGCTCGCGTCTTCGACAGGATGACGGTCTAAATCTTGATCCGGCTCTTTAGTTCGCTTGCAGCTCCGACAACAGCTCTTTCGCCCCATATACCTTGTCGAGCGCTTCGCGAATGATGGCCGGGTGCAGCGCGATGGCGCGGTTGTTTTCGGGATTGAACCAATAGCGCCCGGCGATGGAATGGATGTTGCCGTCGAACATCAGCCCGACAAGCCTGCCGGATACATCGATCAAGGGGCTTCCGGAATTTCCGCCCACGATGTCGTTGCTGGTTGAAAAGCAAAATGGCGTGTTCATGTCCAATCGAGACATCACGCGCATCCAGCTCTCCGGAATCTTGAAGGGCGTCGCGCCCGTGGCGCGCGAGAACGCGCGATCAAGATGTGTGAAGGGCTCCACCGCGGCGCCGTTCTCCGTCCAGCCCTGCACGGTGCCGAAGTTCAGGCGCAGTGTGAAGGTCGCGTCCGGATATGTATGGGCGCCGTAGGCTCTGAAACGGGCGGCGGCAATTCGCTCCGCCGCCGCCGCGATGGGCGCTTCCACTTCGTCTTCGTATTGCTTGCGGATCGCGCGTGCTTCGCCATCGATCGAGCGGACCAGAACGATCATCGGATCGCGGGAGGCGTCCACCGCACGCTTGCCGCCCTCCCATAGCCGCTTGCGGAAGGCCGCATCGTTGAGCTCGGTCTCGGCAATAAGCCGGGTCGCCAAAGCGTCGGGGGATTCTTTTCCCATCAGTCTGCGCACGACGGGATGATCAGGGCCCAACCACTCGCGCATGCGCTCGAGGGAAAAGGACAGCGTCAGCTGCTCGAACTCGGGATATGCCGGGATTCGCGCATAGAGATCGCGTTGCAGGCGCGGCAGCTCTGCATCGGTAAACTCCCGCAATCGATCGTTATTGGGTTTTAGGCGCTCTTCGGTGCCGCGGACCAGCGCGCGGGCGTTGCGGAATAGAGCGCTGCTAAAGCCGGCCGCGTTTTCGATAAACACGTAAGGCAGATACAGTGCGCGTTCCCGCTGCGATGCTGAGGCAATTTCTTGCCAGGGATCCATCTCGTTGAACCCGGCGAGCCTGCGCAATGCTTGCTCGGCTTTCGTTTTCTGTTCCATGAAGGCATCGTCGTTGAGCGCGTCGAGCTCCAAGCGTCGGACTTTGATGCCGTTTTGCAGAGTGTGGAGCGGGGCCAGGGTTATGCGCTCGTCGCCGACATTGGTCTTGCTGAATTGGATGTAGCGGCCGCGCAGTTCGGATGCTCGCAGCAGGGTAATCGGCAAGGAGACATCGCGGTCGAACTCGAGTTGCGAGCGGGTTTGCAATCTGGCCGTGCTGCCCGGATCGCCCGAAACAAACACCAGCTGGCCTGCGGCGGGGCCGGCAAAGTCGATGTGCAGGTTATTGGGCGTCTTGGCGGGCTGGTCGTTTTCGTACGCCCGGAGTATCGAGAAATCCAGGGACCAGCGCGGAAATTGAAAATTGTCGGGATCGCCGCCAAACGAGGCAATATCGGCCTCCGGCGCGAACACGAGGCGAAGATCCGAGTAGCGCTTGTATTTGTATAAAAAGTACTGGCCGCCTTGGTATAGCCGCACCGCCTGGCATTCGAGCTTGCCGGACTTCGATTTCACGCTCGCCTGCTCGCAAGACTGTTCAAGGGTGGTGAGCAGTTTTTTTCGCGCCGCATTGGCGACGGCATCGTTCAGCCCGGCGTCGGCTTTTAAGACTGCATTGCTGATGTCTTCGGTGCCCACCAAGACGTCTGCATATTGTGCAGGGCAGCGTTGCTCATCGCGACGCGTGGCCGCGCGAAAACCGAGCTGCAACAAGCTGCTTTCCTTGGAGGAGAGTTCAGCGAGACAGGACTCCACGCAGTGGTGATTGGTCAGAATGAGCCCGTCGGGCGAGACAAACGATGCGGTGCAGTTGGTGAGGCGCAGCGTCGAGAGCCGGGCGTGGTCGAGCCAGGCCTGCGAGATGTCGGCTCCGAAGCCTTGCTTGACGGCGGCCGCCGGAAAATTATCGAATGTCCACATGCCCTCGTTGGCAAGCGCGGGTAAGGACAGTGCGCTCGCTACCAGCAACAGAAATCCGCGCATGGAATCCTCGTGTTATCGTAGTTGCTTACCGGCCACGCGATATTCTACATTGGAACCTCAATTAGACGCCGCTGTGCACGCTCCCAAGCGCCGCGCATTCGCCTCCTTTGCCAATCGAGACTTTCGGATTTTCTTCTTCGCCGCCAACGCGGCGATGATGGCCGACAACATCGAGCATGTGATCTCCTACTGGGTCATCTTCCAAAAATTCCATTCCCCCGCCCTGGGAGCTTTTGCGGTCGTGTCCCATTGGGCGCCGTACCTGCTATTTGCCGCCTACACCGGCAGCCTGGCTGATCGATTCGACATTCGCCGTCTCATTCAGGTCGGCATGCTGCTGTTCATGGGTGTGTCGATCGGGTGGGGTGTGATGTTTCTGACCGACTCGACCGAGGAATGGAAGGCAATGCTGCTGCTGGTCATTCACGGCTTGGCCGGCGTGATCTGGATGCCGGCCGCGCAGGTGCTGATTTACAAGATCGTCGGCACCGAGCAGCTGCCGAGTGCGGTTCGGCTCAATGCAACGGGGCGCTATCTGGCATTTCTGGTCGGACCCATAGTTGGCGGCTTATTGCTGCGCGCGTTCGGATCCATCAACGGCATATTCATCAACGCCCTCATCTATCTGCCGCTGTTTCTGTGGTTGATCAAGGCCCAGTACGGACCCAGGCCTGGCGCGCCGCGTGTGCCCGGTGTCCGCGGATTCAAAGATGTGTGGATGACCATGCGAGTGGTGCGGCAAAACCCGGTGTTGCTATCGATGACGGTGCTGGTGGGGGCGTCCGCTTTTTTCGTCGGCAACGCGTACCAGGCGCAAATGCCGGGCTTTGCGCTCGATTTGGGGCATGCCCAGGCTGCCGAATTTTCCTACAATGTTTTGCTCGGTGCGGATGCGGCAGGAGGTCTTGCGGCCGGACTGATCCTGGAGAGCCGTGGGTTGCTGCCGCCCAGCCTTAGAACGGCGTTCATTCTTGCGATGATCTGGTGCTGCGCCCTGGCGGGATTTGCACAGTCGCATACTTATGTTGTGGCCATTACACTGCTATTCATCGCGGGCTTCGTTGAACTGGGGTTTAATTCGATGGCGCAGTCCCTGGTGCAGTTGAACGCGCCGCCAGAGATGCGCGGACGGGTGATCGGCGTCTTCACCATGTCGGCGAATGGGCTGCGCACGTTCAGCGGCTTGAGCGTTGGGCTGCTGGGTGTGAGCGTCGGAATCCACAATTCCTTGAGCTACAGTGCGGCAGCATTGTTCCTGTTGTTCATCGCGATCTTTGCTGCCCGCTATCTCGGACGGCGATGGCGAACGACGACGCCATCATGAAGTCCGCCACCGACACTGATTGGATGCGCCGAGCCTTGCTTCTCGCGCAGCGCGCTGCCGACGAGGGCGAAGTGCCGGTCGGGGCCCTGTTGGTGGTGAACGATGAAATCGTCGGCGAGGGGTGGAACCGACCCATCGCGAGCAGCGATCCGACCGCTCACGCGGAAATTGTCGCGATGCGTGCGGGGGCCGCCGCTTTGGGCAACTACCGGCTGGGCAATGCGACGCTGTATGTGACCCTTGAGCCGTGCCCCATGTGCATGGGGGCCGTGCTCAATGCGCGGGTTGCCCGCGTCGTATTCGGCGCTTGGGACGCAAAGGCGGGCGCCTGCGGCAGCGTCATCGATTTGCCGCGAGAGCCGCGGCTGGCGCAGGGTGTGGATGTGTTCGGCGGTGTATGCAGCGAGGAATCCGCAGCGCTGCTGCGGCAATTCTTCGAGAGTCGGCGCTAGTTCAGCACGGCGGCGCGGGGACCGGCGCCCCAGGCCCATTCCAACAAATCTCGATAGCCCCGGACATTGTCGACGTAGCGCACGGGTTCCCATCCACGCGCATATCCGTTTTCGGTTTTGGTGTACCAACGCTCCTGTTCCAGGAGCGGCAGGAAGTCGCGCACATCGTGCCAGGAATCCGGATCACGCCCGGCCTTTTGCGCCAGCACACGCGCGTCCTCCACATGGCCATAGCCGATGTTGTAGGCCGCGAGCGCAAACCAGGTCCGGTCCGGCTCGGGTACGTGCGAGGGAATCTTCTCGTAGACCTGCCTGAAGTAACGGGCACCGCCGAAGATGCTCTGGCGCGCATCCGACAGGTCGGTAACCCTGGTTTCGTTCGCGGTCTCCACCGTCAACTGCATCAGTCCTCGAGCACCCGCCGACGAGGCGGCGCTGGGATTCCACTTCGATTCTTGATAGCCCATCGCGGCCAACAAGCGCCAGTCCTGGCTGCTTTGCTCCGCCGCCTCGACGAACCACTGCTTGTAGAGCGGCAAACGGCTTTGCAAATGCTGCATGAAACCCGGGCCGCCGGCGAACTCCGCGTCCTCGGTGCGACCGTAGTAGCGATTGACGATGGTGGCGAGTTCGCCGTCGAGCTTCAGGCGGGCGAAATATTCGCTCATATCGCGCGCGAAGTTCGGATCACGGTCGCTTGCGGCCCACGCGAGCGGACGCTCGCCCTGGAAGTCAAAGGCGATGCGCAAGTCAGGGTGCACGTCATGAGCCAAGGCGAATTCCGTAGAATCGGCAATCGTGTAATCAATGGTGCCGTCGGCCACGCCATCGAGCAGCGCCTGGGAATTGGTGCTCGAATTCTCAACCCAGACAAGATCGGGATACGCGTTGCGCGCAGCTTCCAGCGTCTTCGCGTGCGCACTGCCGGCGAGAATCTCAAGATCTGAATTGCCGATTTCGGCCAGAGAGCCGGGCCGTACCGCGCCGCGCCGATAGATCAAATGCTCATGCACGTGCTGATAGGCAGGCCCGAACTCCACGCCGGGAACCGATTGCGTGGGAACCTTTAAACCGGCCGCTGCCAGGTGCGCCTGCCCGGTGGTGATGGCCTCGTAAATTTCGGCATAGGTTCGCATCGGAGTGATTTTGAGCTTCACGCCGAGCTCGTCCGCAAAGCGCCGCGCCAGCTCGTATTCCGGCCCCACCGAGGTGCCGTCCGATTCGCGATAAAATGCCAACGGCCCCGTGCGAGTGACCACCCGCAACTCTCCCAGCGACTTGATCTGGTGAATCAAGCTGGGCACCGGCGTGTAGCTGCTCAGCAGCACGAAAGCGGAAATCGCTATCGTGAGCTTGGTCCAGCGCGGCCAGTTGGTTTGTATGGTCAATCTACGCACGGTTTAATGTCCATTTGAGGGCCGTGGTGCAGGGCAAGTTCCGTTCTAGAGGCGAGCCCTTTTCCGATGCGCTAGAATAAACGAATATTTCTGATTGCGAACCCTTGACAAATGAGTTTCGAGCCTGATTGCCGAGTACGTCAAAAGTATAGTTTCCTTAAGTTAACGGCAAAGAACTTAAGGTAAACGACAAAAATTTAAGTTAACAGGAGAGGTACCGAAGTGGTCACAACGGCGCCGACTCGAAATCGGATGGTCGGGTAATTCCGGCACGTGGGTTCGAATCCCACCCTCTCCGCCACTTTTTTTTGAGCTTTTTCAACACTTAACTTTATCCCTGCCGGGCTACTGGCAGAATCCGGGGACGCCAGGGGACGGAGCACGATTTGGCGCGCGTTGTCCTGCGGGCTCGCCACAGCGAAAGGGAGCAAGGACACTTTCGGTCGTCCATCCATGGCATTCCGGATCGCTTGAATATCAGCTCCCGTCGCTCCTTCAATCCATACCGCATACATGCGCAGCATCACTTCAACACTGTGACCGTGTTGCTTTGCGACCCAAAGTAGATTCTTTCCGAGCATGAGTTGCCACGTCACGAGGAGTGGCTAACGCACTCCTGGATGAGGCCGCAACTCTTTTTCTAAGTGACGTACTTGAAACGGCGCGCGTTATTCTTCGAGACCTTGTCGGCAGCCATTTTCGGCGCGATTGGCGATCGTTTGAAAGTGGAAATTAAAGTTCCATACGATTCGGGTGGCTTAACGTGAAAAGGCAGCTTGTCGCTCACGGGCTAGGAAATCGAACCATGGCGAAAGCAGCAAAGCGCCTATTCATTTGTCTCGACAATGGGGGCTATGAGATTTCTCTCGAGCGGCTGAAAATATACGTCGCACTGCGAGACGCGAAAGCAGAGCGCATTGGGTACCTCAGGATTATCGACCAATCAGGGGAGCCCTACCTGTACCCGAGTCAGCGCTTCGTCGCGGCCGAACTCCCAGTCGCGACACGGCGCGCGATCCTACAAGCGTCCTAGCCGAGGGTTCGAGCGGGATTTGCGGCGCGGCGGCCGTCAGACCTCGGGCTGCGGGGAGGTGGGTAATAACCGACCCACTTGAATATAAATGGTGCTATTATTACCCATCATGAAGACCCGAGACCAAACCGCCGCAATCAAGGTTTTCCGCGATAAGGGCGGCACGCTGCGCACTCGCGATCTGATCGCCCTCGGAGTGCATACCGACGCCCTCTACGCTCTGCGTGAAAGCGGCCGAGTCGTCGAACTTGGCCGCGGCCTCTACCGCCTGGCCGAGGTCGGCGAAGCCGATCATCCCGACCTCGCGGTCGTCGCGGCGCGCGCGCCGAACGCGGCCGTCTGTCTGATCAGCGCGCTCTCGTACCACAACATCACGACCCAGATCCCATCCTCCATCCATCTGGCCGTGCCGCGAGGCAGCTATCACTACATCAAGCTGTCGATGCCTGTCACCCTGTATCGCTTCAATCCGAAGACCTTCAACGAAGGGCTCGAGACGCATCGCATAGGTGGAATGCCGCTGAAGATCTACAGTGCCGCACGCACTGTAGTGGATTGTTTCAAGTTCAGAAACAAACTAGGGCTGGACATCCCGCTCGAGGCGCTGCGTCTGGCGCGACAACGAAAGCGCGTGCAGAACCGTGAGCTGCTGCACTACGCCCGGCTGCTGCGTGTCGAGAATCCTATGTCACCGTACCTGCAAGCGATCGAATAAGCGCGAAGGAAATGAACGTAGTCGCCTCTGTGCTTGCGAGACTGCGCAACCATTCAAAGTCGAGCGGCGCACCGTTTCAGCAGGTACTTCAGCAGTACGCTATGGAGCGATTCCTGTATCGCATCTCGAAATCGAAGCACGCACAAAGTGTCATTCTGAAGGGCGCACTGCTGCTGAAGACGATCAGCATCCCCAGGGCACGTCCCACCCTGGACATCGACATGCTACGCAAGGGCAAGGCCGATCAGACTAGCTTGCTGGCGCTCGTCAAGGACTGTGCGACTCTCGATGTGGAGGCAGACGGTATCACCTTCCTCGCTGACAGCACGGTGGCCGAGGAAATCACGAAGGATTCGGAGTACAAGGGAACGCGAATCCTGATGGATGCGCGGATGGACAATGTGCGTCTAAGAATTCAGATCGATTTCGGCGTGGGCGATGTCATGGTGCCCGGTCCGCGAATGATCGAATACCCGGTCTTTCTGGGCAGTGACACCATCATGCTGCTTGCCTATCCAGTCGAGTCTGCAATCGCGGAGAAGCTCCAGGCTATGGTGGCTCTCGGGAGCGCTAACAGCCGGTGAAGGACTTCTACGATGTGTGGATTTACTCAAATCATCTCGACTTCGGCACGCACACGCTTCTCAAAGCGGTCGACGCTACGTTCAAGAATCGGGAAACACCCATTGTGGCGGAAGAATTCGAGGCTCTCATGACAAATCTCGTTGGAGTTCATCGTGTTCACTGGAATGCCTTCGTAAAAAAGATGGGTGACGACCAACTCATTGACGCGTTCGGCAAGGTCCTCGAGGATCTCAAAATCTTCGCAATGCCGGTGTTTCGTTCGCTCGCGAGCAGTGAGAAACTCACGCAGCAGTGGAAGGCCGGAAAAGGGTGGGAATCCTCGTGAACCCGCGAAATATGTCTTGGGACGAAAAGCTTCGGGCCATGGAAGGTCTATGGCAATCATTGAGCCGAGAGGAAGCCCGGCTTGAACCTCCGCCTTGGCACGAGGAGGCGCTCCGCGAGACCGTTGCGAGTCACGGTGCGGGCAAGGAGCAGCCGATCGACTGGGACGCCGCTAAACGAGAACTTCGCAAGCGCGCTGAGTGAAAGACCTACTGCCAAAAGCGGGGAGGCGAGGGGATTCCAGGGGACGGCGAGCCGCATGTTTTCAGTAACTTACTGATTTCTATTTGCGTCTCCGTGGGTTCGACAATTCGCCTGGAGCGAATTTGGACGCACTTTAGTGCGCCCGCAGGGCGAGGGCCAGGGATGGCCCGAGTCAATCCCACCCTCTCCGCCACTTCACTTTTTGAATCGTTTCTGAGACTTGGATCACTCGGTCTTATCCCTACTGTGGTTGGCGCATTTCCTTCGAAGTCACGGGGCCCGCGCTTGATCGTGGTCGCACACGTTCAAATTGCGAAGTGTCACAATTTTCCCTACATCTTCTTTCGCAGCAGTGACGTAGCGTTATTAACCCCTTTTTCAACCCATGGATGTGCCGGAAATGCCGCTCTCCAACCCTTCACTTACCTATCGTTCAGGACAGCGTTCCGTTCTCGAACACGGATCTCAGGCCGGAGAGGGCCCTCCGGCCCTTCAATACCTGATGAAGCTGGCTGCCGACCTCGCGCGTGGATCCGTGGACTTACCTTGCTTCCCGAATGTGGTCATAAGAATTAGAAACGCATTGAGAGACCCCAAAACCTCGGCAGAGGAAACCCTGAGACTCGTCGGCGCAGAGCCGCGACTAGCAGCCCGGTTGATTCAAACTGCAAATTCCGTTGCATTCAATCCGGCCGGGACGCCCGTGACAGAGCTGCGCACGGCGATTACGCGGCTGGGGCACAGGCTCGTGGAAGGTGCGGCCATGGCGTTTGCGGTTCAACAAATGAAGGATGAGCCGACGCTACGTTCCATCTCTAAGGAGCTAACGGCGCTGTGGAACAAAAGTCTCGGTGTGGCGTCGATCAGTCAAGTTGTCGCACGTCGAACGAAGGTGAGGCCCGAAGAGGCTTTTTTGACGGGGCTGCTTCACGGTATCGGTCATTTGTATGTCATGGCTCGGGCCGCAGGGGAACCCAGCGCGCTGCGTCTGGACCTGGAGCGTGCAGAGACAATCGCGAGTTGGCATCCATCGATCGGCAAAGCCATCTTGGAGAACTGGCGGGTCGGCGAAGCGATGGCGGAGTCGGTTGGCGATCAACTCGACTACAAACGCAAAACTCATCGCGAGCCCGATCTGACCGACATATTAATCATTAGCATCGTGCTGGCCGAGGCTCTCGAGCAAACGCCGGCAAAAGCCATTGAAATGGGTGAAATTGGCTCATTTCAATGCATTGGATTCACGCAAGAAGATTGCGCGGCAACGTTGAAGCACGCGCAGTATCAGCTCGGGTCCCTGCATGACGCTTTGGGGTGCTAATGCGGCAAGTGATTCCAATAGCGTGGATCTCGGCGTCATAGCGGCGGCACGTCATTGACTCGGCCAAAGCCGACAGTGGTCATCGGCCGCTTAGAAAGCGTGTGACGCGCTCCGCAGAAGTGAAGTTTGTCCCATTTGTGCCGCTCGCGGATATGGTTTTCCCTACATCCCCGGCTGCCCTCTCACTATAGGCTGCATGGATGACACTCGGTCGATAGCCGTTGAAAGGCTATTTGTCGCGCGTGGACGGACAGGCGCCCCGCCAACTGCGCGAAATACAGAGAGTCATTCATGGAGCAAGTGAACCTTGGCGAGCTTGGGGGTGCGAGCCTTCCGGCGCGAGCCGTATTGCCAGCGCTCTGCAGCGCTGGACTCTCTATAGACGCCTCTTCGGTCGGTAGCCCCCGACACGACAACGTCGCATCACCGAGTGCGAACGCGAATGTCACAAAGGAACCACCCTTGATCGAGTCTTTCCGTCGTTTCTCGACGGCAGATTGGATTGTCGCGAGCACCGCGCTGTTCATCATCTGCAACGGCATGTCGGTATGCATCGGATGGTGGCTGCACATACCAATACTGGTCCAACTATTTCCTGATGCGCCTACTCATTTGAATACCGCATTGATCTTCATTTTATTGGGAGTCGGAGAGCTGGGCTTGGTGCTCCGGCGCCCAGGCGTTGTGATGGCTGTGGCGGTCGTCGTGACTTATGTTGCCGGTATTGAATTGGTCGAATACGCGCTCGGTGAAAACCTAGGTATCGATACGCTATTTGCTGTGCCGTTCGTTGGTCTCGATGCGCCTTATCCCGGAAGAATGTCGGGCAATACGATTGCGTGTTTTCTTCTCGTATGCGCCGCGCAAATCCTCATGTCCAAACCGGACCGAGACGCCAGTCCCCTGACCACAGCCGCCGTCATTTTGAAAACACTCGCGGGCGGAATCGCCTTCATCGCCCTGCTCGGTTACCTGGTAGGCCTCAAGAGCGCCTACGGATGGACTGATTCGGTGGGAATGTCGATACGCTCTTGTGCGGGATTTCTGCTGATTTTCATTGCTAGAATCGCCGCATTGTGGCAGCGCGATATTCTGGACAAGCCCAGCTTGCCAAACTGGTTCCTGCCTTTTCTGGCAATAGCCGTGGTCACCATAACCGTAGGTCTGATCTGGATATTCGCCAGCCCCCTTGCCCGACCATTCATGCTCGATCCTCGTTATCACAAAGTCGCCCACCGAAGATCCATCGCAATGATATTGAGCGTCGGTACGCTCATCGTCCTCGGAACGATCAGCGTGCTGGTTGCAAGGCACAAAGCGATGATGGCGCGGGCGAGCGAGAAGAAACTTTCCTCCGTGTTGGAACACATGTCTGAAGGAGTGATGCTTATAGATGCCAAGGGGAACGCGTTCTACCAGAATGCAGCATCTTTGCGCATTCATGGCTTCGATCCGAGCGGGACGGGGTTCATCAAAAGCCAAGACCTGCCGATTAGCTGGAAATGCTGGGATGAGCAGGGGCGTTCGCTCGACCTCGACGAGTGGCCGCTTTCCCGAGTTACTCGCGGGGAGCGCGTTGAAAATCAAATGCTACGCGCGCGCCGCAGCGAGACAAATCACGAGTTCTTCGCCAGCTACAACGGCTCTCCGGTCTATGACGACGACGGTAAGATCGCTCTCAGATTTATTACCATACAGGACATCACCGAACGCAGGCGGGCGGAGCGGGAGGTGCGGGAAAGCGAAGAGCGCTTTCGGACGTTGGCCAACTGCATCCCGCAACTCGCGTGGACAGCCCGTGCTGATGGATTCATCCTCTGGTACAACCAGCGCTGGTACGACTACACGGGCACGACGCCGGAGCAGATGGAAGGCTGGGGATGGCAGAGTGTCCATGACCCCGCCGCGCTCCCGACCGTGCTGGCTAGGTGGCGCGACGCGATTGCGCTCGTGCAGCCGTTCGAGATGGAGTTTCCTTTACGCGGAGCGGACGGTACGTTCCGCAACTTTCTCACCCGTGTCGAACCGATAAACGATTCGGAGGGTCGCTTGGTGCAGTGGTTCGGCACGAATACCGATGTCGACCAGTTGAAGCGGATCGAACAGTCGCTGCGGGTGACACAAGCGCGGCTCGAGTCCACGCTCGAAGCCAGTTCGGTCGGGACCTGGACCTGGGATATTGCCAGCGACCGCTTGATTGCTGACGAATTCACAGCCCGCATGTTCTCGGTAGCAGCGGACGCGGCGGCGAAAGGGCTGCCCGCGGCAGCCTATCTACAGGTTGTTCATGAGGAAGATCGCGCGGAGGTCGCCGACGCTCTCGAGCGGGCAATCCAGCTCTGCAGTTCTTACGATATCGAATATCGGGTCCGGCAAACCGATGGAGCAGTCCGGTGGCTGCAAGCGAGGGGGCGCGTCGAGTCCGACGGCGCGGGCCAGGCTACATATTTTCATGGAGCGGTGATTGACATTACCGATCGGAAGCTCTCGGAGTTGTCGTTGCGCGACAACAATCTGCAGTTGAAGAGGTCCAATCGCGATCTTGAGGATTTTGCTTACATCGCCTCACATGATTTGAAGACGCCGCTGGGCGGAATAAAAAGTGCCGCTTTATGGCTCGAAGAAGACTTGCACGATCTATCGGACGAGTCGCGAAAACTACTTGGACTCATGCGAAGCCGGATCAATCGCATGGAAAAACTGCTCGATGACCTCCTCACCTATTCACGCGTTGGCCGCACCGACACGGCGGCCAGTGAATCTAAGTTGACGGACATCTTCGCCAGTATCATCGAGGTTTTGAATCCGCCGGCGCACATTCAAGTTCGCCTCGAAGGCGGACTTCAAGTGACTGTTACTGCGAGTGCGCAGCTTGAACAGGTCTTAAGAAACCTCATTAACAATGCCATTAAGCATCACGATAAACAGAACGGCGAGGTGGTCCTGTCCGGAAAGCGGGTGGGGGACTTCGTGGAATTCGTCGTCCGTGATGACGGCCCGGGAATACCGCCGCAATTCCACGACAAAATTTTCCAATTGTTCCAGACGTTGAAGCGGCGCGACGAAGTGGAAGGTAGCGGAATGGGATTGGCTTTAGTGAAGAAATTGGTGGAACAGCAAAATAGTTGCATCACAGTCCACTCACTGGGAAACGGCACCGGTTCGGAGTTCCGCTTTCAATGGCCGGCATTGCCGCTTACCTTTGACACCAAGGAGATGGCCAATGCTTGAGCCGAAAACCGTGCAATTGCTGCACGTCGAGGACGACGACATATGCTTAATGGGGCTGAATCGTGCATTCAAGGCTGCCAAGATCGCGAATCCAGTTAGTTTCGCGCACGACGGTATTGAGGCACTGGAGATGCTGCGGGGAACAAATGGTCGCCCGCGTCTAACGCGCCCTTTTCTAATTCTCCTAGACCTAAACATGCCGCGCATGGACGGTATTGAATTTCTCAAGGAGCTACGAAAAGACGAGGAGCTCAAGAAAAGCATTGTATTCATCATGACCACCTCAGACGCCGACGAAGACAAGGTAAAGGCTTATAACCTTGGTGTCGCCGGCTATATCCTCAAGACAAATCCGGCGAATGCATTCCTGGAAGCAACGGCGCTTCTGGATACTTATTGGCGGGTGGTCGAATTTCCCGCTGCGTGATTCCGTCCACATTTGGCCGCTCGAGACTTGAGTTACTCGGCCATTTGGGCGCCTATTTGACTGAAGCCTCGAACAATCGCTCCAGCTGGTCCGGATCGACGGGCTTGGTCAAATGATGATCGAACCCGGCCAAATGCGCGCGTCGTTTATCCGACTCTTGGCCCCAACCCGTTACCGCGATTAATCTGATGTTCTTTCCCCAAGCCTCATGCCGGATTCGTTCGGCCAGCTGATAACCGTCAGGATCCGGCATGCCGATATCGAACACCCCAATGTCGGTGTGCAGCCGTTTAGCCGATTCGAATACTTCGGCTCCCGTGTGCGCGACGTGCACTTCGTGGCCCGACAATTTCAACAGCATCCTCATGGAGTCAGCGTTATCCCGATTATCGTCGGCGACCAGGATGCGCCGCGGCGAGATGTCCGGCCTCTCTCCGCCATTGGCGGCAGCAGCCGACGGCGACGTTGTCTGCTGGACCAGAGAGCACGGGAGACAAATGAGGAACTCGCTTCCGTGGCCGAACCGGCTGGTTCGCAATCGCAGCCTAAGGGGTCGCGGGAACCAAGCGAATCCGCGTGATCTCCGATGGAACGCCGAAGCGATTGGGCGGTCCCCAGTAACCGGTGCCGCGGCTCACGTAGATCCAAAGGCCTTTCAGCTTGTGCAATCCGCTGGAAAACGGCTGGAACAAGTGTATGAACAGATTCCAAGGCCAGAACTGCCCGCCGTGCGTATGTCCCGATATTTGGACGTCAAAGCCTGCGCCGGCGGCGGCCAAGGCTGAACTTGGCTGATGCGCGAGCAGGACCTTTGCGCCCGCATCGACAGGTGCGCCGAACAGTGCGGCCTTAGGATCACTACGCTCGGCGGGATCAAAATGATGTGCGCTGTAATCCGTCACGCCGGCCAACACGAGAGAGGCGCCGTTGTGCTTCAGCACCACGTGTTCATTCTTGAGAACGCGCAAGCCCAGACGGCGAATCTCCTCTGTCCAGGCACGTTCCCCCGAGTAATACTCGTGATTGCCGGTGACAAAGTAGGCGCCGTGCCTGGCCTTCAGGCGGGCGAGCGGCGCGGTGTGCGCCGATAGTTGCTGCACGGAGCCGTCGACCAAATCTCCGGTGATCGCGATCATATCGGCCCCAAGATCATTGACGCGCTGAACGATTGTTTCAACAAATGCGCGCTTGATGGTTGGACCCACGTGCACATCACTGATCTGGGCGATGGAGAAGCCATGCAGGCCAGGCGGAAGGTCGGCCACCGGAATACTGACCTCAACAATGGCAGGCCGCCGTCGCGCGATGAACAACCCCGCGGCGGTGACGAAGAGCGCCAAGAATACAGTGGCCAGCGCGCTGGGCGCGATCCATGACTGCGCCTCGCGACTCGACATGAAAAGGTGCGCCCCGAAGAGAACCACCTCACGCAGCAGTGTCAGCACGAACAGGGACGAGAAGAACCCCATCCCCGTCAAACCCACCCAGGCGATGCGGTCGGCCAATTTCCGATTGCGCAGCGCCCGAGTTCGCATCGAGAACGGTATGAATAGGCAGCAGCCGATGAGCAGCACAACGCCCGCGATGACGCCCTCCGAACCCACCGACAAGGCCGACAGGAGGCGCCATGCGATGTAGGCCGGCAATGCGAGAAATAGCCAAAGGGGATGTAAAAACAGGCGGCGGAAGGTCATAGAGTGGTGTTGCCTCGAACCCCAAAGGCTTGGGGCAGTACAATGCAAGTTCAAGAGCGGGGGAAGCATTGTGAACCTAAGTTTCGTCGAAGGCAGCCGCGAGGTGCCGCTGAAGCACGAAACCATCGGACGCGCGTTCGACGAAGCCGCGCATCGATTCGCGGGGCGCGATGCCCTCATCGTTCCCCCGCAACAGGTGCGTTGGAGCTATGCGGAGCTCAAGCAACGCGTTGACCTGTTCGCAGCCGGATTGCTTTCGCTGGGATTGAATCCGGGCGATCGCATCGGTATCTGGGCGCCCAACTGTGCGGAATGGACGGTTACACAATTCGCCAGTGCCAAGGCCGGCTTGATCCTGGTGAACATCAATCCCGCCTATCGGCTGGCCGAATTGGAATTCTGTTTGAAAAAGGTGGGCTGCCGGGCGCTTGTCACGGCTGAACGGCTCAAGAGCAGCGACTACCTTGCCATGCTGCGCACCCTCGCCCCCGAGCTCGACCGCTGCGCCGCCAATGACCTTTCCAGCGCGACGCTGCCGCAACTGAAGCTCGTCATTCGATTGGGCCGAACACGTACGGCCGGGTGCCTCAACTTTGAAGACGTGCTGCAGCGAGGAACGCAATCGGATCGCGCCCGTCTCGAGAAAATTGGCGGAGAACTCGAGCCGGAGGAAGCCATCAACATCCAGTTCACCAGCGGTACCACGGGTCTGCCGAAGGGCGCGACCTTAAGTCATCACAATATTTTGAATAACGGCTACTTTGTCGGCCGCGGAATCAAGCTGACCGAGCGGGACCGAATCTGCATTCCCGTACCCCTGTATCACTGCTTCGGCATGGTGATGGGAAATCTTGCGGCGATCACCCATGGCGCCTCGATGATTTATCCGGCCGAAAGCTTCGATCCGGCAAGAACGCTGGAAGCCGTCGATCGAGAGCGCGCGACCGCGATATTCGGTGTGCCCACCATGTTCATCGCAGAACTGGAAACACCCGAGTTTGCCCGCTATGACCTGTCGAGTCTGCGAACCGGAATCATGGCCGGCTCACCGTGCCCGGTCGAGGTGATGAAGCGCGTAATAAGTCAGATGAATCTCGCGGAAATCACGAACTGCTACGGGATGACCGAAACGAGCCCGGTGAGCTTTCAAACCGCGACTGACGATTCATTCGAGCGCCGTGTCTCGACGGTTGGCCGCGTTCATCCGCACGTCCAAGTCAGGGTGGTCGATTTCAACGGCCAGTGCGTGCCGCGCGGCGTTCAGGGAGAGCTACAGACCCGCGGCTATTCCGTAATGAAGGGCTACTGGCAGGATCCAGACAAGACTCGCGAGGTTCTCGACGAGGACGGCTGGATGCATACCGGCGATCTGGGCGTGATCGATGCCGATGGCTGCGGCAATATCACCGGACGCCTCAAGGACATGGTGATCCGCGGCGGCGAGAATGTGTATCCGCGTGAAGTAGAAGAATTCCTGTACCGCCACGCCAACGTGCAAGCCGTGCAGGTGTGCGGGGTTCCGGACTTAAAGTTCGGCGAGGAGGTGTGTGCCTGGATTCAATTGAGGCCTGGCACGCACTCCACCGCGGAGGAGATCCGCGAGTTCTGCCAAAACCAAATCGCGCACTATAAGATTCCGCGCTACATACGCTTCGTCACGGAATTCCCGATGACCATTACCGGAAAAGTCCAGAAATTCGCCATGCGCGAGCACATGGTGAAGGAGCTCGGCCTCACCGAGGCAAAAACCGCTTAAGCGGGGCTTTGCAGCCTCAGCGCGGCTTTTGGAATTTCAGGACCATGTTGTCGCCTTCGCCGATCGCGATGTACTTCTCGCGGTCTTTTTCGCCCAGTGCCAGACTGGGCGGCAACGTCCAGACGCCCTTGGGCCAGTCCTTGGTATCGCGAGGATTGGCATTGATTTCCGAAGAATCCACCAGCACGAACCCGGCCTTTTTGGCCATTGCGACGACGTAGTCTTGCCGGACATAGCCGCTCTCGGCTTTAGGATCTTGTGGGACATCGTTTCGGCCGCGGTGTTCTTCAATGCCCAGAATGCCGCCGGGCTTCAGGGCCGTGAAACATGCCGCCAGCGCCTTCTCGGCGTAGCCGTCATCCATCCAGTTATGGAAATTGCGAAAGGTGAGCACGAGGTCTGCAGACCCGGGAGGCGCAATTTCGAAGTGACCGGGACCCAAGGTCGATTCATGAATGGTGCCGAGCCGAGCCTTTTCAGCGGCGATGCGCGCGCGGAATCGCACGACGCTGGCATTTTCCGCATCGCCGGATGGCGGCAGGGCGACCGTGTAGTGGCCGCTCGGCGCGAGGTAGGGGCCCAGGATGTCGGTCCAGTAGCCTCCCCCCGGCCACAATTCCACCACATTCATTTTTGGGCTGATGCCGAAGAATGTCAGCTCCTCGACCGGGTGGCGCGCCTTGTCGCGCGCGACGGCGGCGGCGGGGCGGGCTGGACTGGCGACTGCAGCGCTCAGGGAGGCGTCAGCAGACGCGGCCGCGGCGGAATAGCCGGCCGCGATAGCGGCGAACACAATCAGAGTTGATAGGCGGAGTTTTAGCATGAGATTTGCCCTTCTTTGGATCTTCAATTCGGTGGGTTGTCGCCGCTGAACGTCACGGGTGTCGCACCCGTCACCGTTCCAATGGTCGCCTTGTCGCTGACGTAGAGTTTCACATTGCGCTCGAAGCGCAGTTCGCCCTGAACCGCGGCGCCGGGACCGATGACGATGACGGGATCTTCGCTATTGAACAAAGTGCTGTTCGGCTTTTGCACCAGAATGCCGCCCTCCACATGCGAGGCGCCCATGATGCTGATGTTGCCGCTGACCGTCTTGATGCCCCCGCCGACGTGGGCCGCGGTCAGGGTGATTTTTCCGTTGACGTTGGTCAGCGCACCGGAAACCTCGGAGTTGTTTGCCAGGCTCAAGTCGCCGTTCACGGTACCGGCGCCGCCGGTGATGTGAGCGCTGTCGCCCAACGTGATTGCCCCATTCACGGTCTTGGCCGAGCTTGCGCTTGCATGTGCCCCCAGTCGAACGCTGCCGTTGACGGTACCTGCGGAATTGACCGAAGCGTTGTCGTCGACGTGGATCGAGCCGTTGACCGTCCGCGCGTCCTCCGCCGCTTTGCCCGCGGTAATGTGCACGGATCCGTTGACCTTGGTCGAACCATCGCCGTCCACCGAGATATCGCATCCCGACACGGCCACAAAAACCGCAAATGCAGCAAGAATTCGATATCCGTTCGCCGTACTCATGCGCGCTCTCCAGGGTCTGAGGTGGGTTGTACTCTACCAGCACCCAGCATGACCCGAAACATCGCAGCCGCCGACCGAAAATCGGCTGCCGTCGGTGCGGGGACGAATCCGTGCCATACAGGGATGAAACCGCTAATGTTTAGTGCTGCCGGGCACATACGTAACACTCTTGGCTATGGCCCGATCGAGTACGGGATCGATGCCGGCCCGCCAGTCTTTGAAACTCAAGGGAATGACTTCGTCCGGCTCGAGCGACTCGACTTGAAGCTGAAAAAAATTATTCAACCAGAAACAGACGTCCCAATCGGTACAAGCATGCTGGTAGTCATGTTTACCGGTCTCGTAGGCGACACACAGTGGGTAGTTAGGCAGGCACGCCAAACCGCCTTCGGAAAAAAACTGCAGTCGATCGCC
The DNA here is from genome assembly GCA_035488895.1 of Steroidobacteraceae bacterium. GTDB lineage: Bacteria > Pseudomonadota > Gammaproteobacteria > Steroidobacterales > Steroidobacteraceae > Bog-1198. The sequence continues at coordinate 7,511 of DATHKV010000024.1, read as the reverse complement.
CACCGGTTCGCCCACAATCGCGATACGGGCCTGACCCGCGTGCTTGACGAAGGCAACGGTGGATATTCCAGCAGAGAACGTCGCAGCGCCGGTCAACACGATAATTTTCCCGCCTGCAGAAACCAGGTTCGGCAAGTCGCGTGCGAAGCCATAGGTGTTGATGAAGTCGCCGCCGCCATCGTAGCGCAAGTCGAAAATCACGTTGCAGGGCGGATACTGCCGCAGACGGCTTGCGGTGCTTGATAAGAAATTCTTGATGCTCTGACCGCCTTGATCGATGTTGGATTTGAGCTGAACGAATTGGGTGCAGGTCCCCGGTAACGGTAAATTTCGAAAAGCTGTGTCGAAATCTTTCAATGAGATTGGCAGAGGGCGGTCCGGATCCAGCGCCCGCCAGTGTCCTTCCATGCCCGCTATCGGCTCGTTTGACAGCCATCGATGGACGAATACCTCCGGTTCACTCGCCGGCGGTTCGTAGGCTTCAAGCCTTCTCGTGATCGTTGTCCCGACAGGCGTCTGCACCGTCCAATTCGAGTGCTGCATATCGGGCGCAACATTTATCCCGTACAAAACATCCTGCAGCGCCAGATACTGCGAGGCATGTAAACGCCGCCATTGGGGTGTACCGCCACGCAGCTGTTCGAGCTTGGCCATCACCTCATCAATTGGCTGTCCATCGATTGCCGTCACCAGGCTGCCCAGCAAATCCGCGTTGACTTCGGTCGCGCGCACGATGTACAGCCCGTCCGAAAAGGCTGATACCCGTACCGGCAGCTCAAAGGGTGCGGCGCCGCGCTCATACTCAACGCGGGAATGGCCGTTGTCAGCGAGCGCATCGATTTGCATCAGTGACACGCGGAAATGAGGCCGGTCGAGCACGTTGCCGAGCGCTTCGAGCGCATCCAGTCGTCGATATGCTTCGGCCCGGTCTTTCGGCGCAAATGAGCGGTCCAATGCGATGAGCAGACGAAAATAGCGAATGTCCTGACGCTGCGCATCAAGCGCGTTGGCAGCCGGCGGGTCCTGTTTCGGGGGCGCCGAAGGGTGAAAGTGATGGTGCATCTCCACAAAGAATCCACCCACGCCAATTGCGCTCAGTAGGATCAGTCCGATCGCCATCAGACCGAATCGCTTGGCCCTGGATTTCATTCTTAGAGAACACCCGTCAGGCGATAAAGTTACACCCCGCGGCGCCGTGACCGGCCCGCAAGTGGCCGGTTACGGCGAAAGGCTTGTATCGATAAGAAGACATTTTCTGGAACCACCGCAAACTAGTCTCCATTCCAGCTTGAGCAATCGAGGCCCAATCTGGCATTCCGAACTGAACGGCGATTTTGTACAAACTGCACTATGCCAGTTCGACGTTGGCGATAGCCTTTGCGCGTTATAAGATTGCGGCTCGACCGCACTTTGTCCCGTAAAGTTGGAGTACCAAGCGTTATGAAACACATCCATCGTCTCGCAATCGGACTTACGTTAATCGGCGTTTTGTGTGCAACGGCCGGCGCACAACAGCTCCCAGGTGCCCATCCGGCCTACCTCCATGTGCTCAGCGACTTACGGGCCGCTCGCGCGCTGCTGTATCGTCAACCCGGTGATTCGAAGGTTTATGCCGATGAGGACTTCGCCATCCACGAAATCGACGCGGCGATAGGGGAGCTAAAGCGAGCGGCGATCGATGACGGTAAAAACATTGATGATCACCCGAAAGTGGACGTGCAAGAACATGGCAGTCGCCTCCTCAAAGCGATCGAGTTGCTTAAGACGGCGCACGCGGACGCCGAGCGCGAAGAAGACAATCCGCAGCTTCAAGGCTTGAAGCATCGCATCGTGGATCATATTGGCCACGCCATCCAGGGCGCCGGGAAAGCTCATACCGAATGGCTGAAGAATAAGCAGTAGTCTTCGAATCGCCGGGTCGGTCTTTCCTGAGCCGACCCGGCCGCCCCGGGGCCGAACTCGACTCCTTGAGGTCGACATCAGCCCAGATGGTAGGGGGCTACCACGCGATTTCGCCCAAAGAATTTATGAATGATATACTCACAATGAAATGTATATCTACGAGGTGCGCGGTGCAAGTCTCAAAATGGGGTAACAGCCTGGCAGTTCGACTTCCCGCGACGGTGGTGGACGCTCTCGGACTGAAGGAGGGCGATCAGATCGAAATTCAGGTTGCTGCCAAGAACGCGTTTGCAATAACCAAGGCACCCGGCACACGCGAACTATTGGCGAGGCTGCGCAACTTCCGGGGCAGGTTGCCTGCAACGTTCAAGTTCGATCGACTCGAAGCGAATGAGCGGCGCTGATTCATTCTTTGATACGAGCGTACTCCTGTACCTGCTTTCGGACGATACCGTAAGAGCAGATAGAATCGAGACTCTACTCACAGCGCGGGGCGTCATAAGCGTTCAGGTACTGAATGAGTTTGCAGTTGTAGCTCTGCGGAAATTGAAGATGCCCCTTCATGAAGTCCGCGAGATTCTCGATACGATCCGAGCTGTCTGCGCCGTTGAACCGATAACTGTCGAAACACACGATCGCGGTCTGGCGGTATTCGAGCGCTATAGATTCTCGCTTTACGACTCCATTCTGGTCGCCACCGCGCTGATTTCAGGCGCTAAGATCCTCTACTCCGAGCACCTGCAGCACGGGCAGATCATTGACAATCAATTGCGTGTAACCAATCCATTCTGAGTCCGATCGTCAATCGTCGACCCGGAGCCGGCCCTTGGTCAACGGCAGCTTCGCGGTATTCAAGCCCGCGATTCGCTCAAACGAATTCTTGTTCTACCTTCGGCGCTTGCGCGGCAAAGCCAAAATCTGATTTGGATCGCTATACACAATTCTGCCAGGCGTCATTGTCTGCCGCCGTTTGACACTAACGCCATTGGATTCAGCAATATTGATTAGGCGCTGCATGCGGACCAAGTGCCTACGTGATGATTCACGGAACCAACTCACCGTCATCCCGCAGGTAGCGGATGGCGTGAATCAGCCCGACTCTTTGCCCAGAACGATGGTGCCGTTCAAGCACCTCGAAGCGAACATAGACTTGGCGAGATCTTGAGGACACAGGTAGCTTGGCTTATGGTCTAACTATGAGGGTGAGCGACGCGGGGTTGCGCTGATAAATTAGCGCCGCACCAAGGACAGTACCGGATTTCGGCAAACGACGATCCGCCATCGTGTACGCGAATGCCGAAAGTAGCGGGATTCTCATGGAAAACCACGAGCGAATCCGGACAGTCTGAGAGGTCTGCGTGGTCTGCGCAACGGAACTCAAGTTGCCGACGCATATCATCGCAGCAGGGTTCGTGATTCATGGTCGCGAGCTTAGCGCAGTCTGCAAATGGCCGGTCCACGGCAGGGAATTCGACCAAGCTCGAACCGACCGTCGAGCAAATCGATGCGTGGAGGCTGCCGAAAATTTTCTGCAAGAAGATGCCGACTGAGGGATTACTCGGCGCTGCGGGCCTCGCCCCTTCGGGACCGCCACACCGAAGTCGAGAGCGGGAAACCCGACCAGCGTCCTCCGCTTGAGGCTGCTCTGCTCGCTGCCGGCAGACGAGAGCCACCCTGTTCGTGGCGAAGCTCGATCGGTTGAGCCGCAACATAGCCTTCCTGTTCCGTATGCCGGACGAGGGGATCAAATCCAAGCGATCGACATCCCGGAGGCCAATACGCCAACCCTAGGCGCCTTTGCCGCCATGGCTCGACACGAGCGGGAAATCATCTCGGCTCGTACCAAGGCCGCCCTTGTGGCCCATAGTGAAGGATGCGACCCGCTGCGTAAGGTAGCCGCTTGGTTGAATGACCAAGGCATAGTCACGCATCGGGGTAAGCAGTGGACGGCAGCAGCCGTGCGCAACGCGGGGCGAGTGGCCCCAAGGGCTACCGACCAGGAGCTAACGGGTCAGGCGGCAAGCACGCATGCCGCAATCGCACAGCTCGTATCAGACCCGGTTATCCCCCCTTCCCGTTCACCATTGTAGTGAAACGCCTACGCCGTATAGATCAAAGTAGCGGGTAGTCAGTCTCTAGAAACAGCCTACGATATTTGGTATGCGAACCTCAGATGTCATGTTAGCCCTTGTCGCGTCAGGCGCAATTCTGAGTGTGCTGTACCTGTTTTCGGAATTAGTCTCGTGGCAAAAGATAAAGGCCGCTGAGTCGGGACTTCGGAATCTCTACAAGAGGCTTCACGCTTCAGGAACGAAGCTGCACGCTCGAACGAAGCCCTTCCTCTATCGTACTAAGCGAGCAGGGCGGCCCGCAGCCTAAAGCCAAGTTGTCGAACCCATCTTTTTTATGTCGGGGGTTCGACCGTCGAGCAAATCGGTGGAAATAAGCTGCGGATAAATTTTTGTAAAATGGTGCCGGCTGAGGGATTCGAACCCCCGACCTACGGTTTACAAAACCGTTGCACTACCACTGTGCTAAGCCGGCGCGGCGCAGGTCCCTATTATAGCGGACCCCAGTCATCGGTACTCCTGCCTTACGCTTGCTGCGGCTTGCGCGCGAATCGCATCAACAGATGATCCACCGAGATGACTCCCGGTCCGGCGATCGCCAGCCACAGGAACAGTGCCAAATATTCGAATTCGTCGAATCCGAGCAGAGTTTCGAGCGAATCGACATCTCCCCATTTGGCCGCCTTGATCGCCACGATCATGGTGACGCCCAATGCGCCGGCAGAAATGCGGGTCAACAAGCCCAGCAAGAGGAACAGGCCTCCGAAGAATTCGATACCCGAAGTGAGGGGAGTGAGGAAGTGCGGAAAAGGAATCCCCCAGCCTATGAAATTCTCCGTAACTTCGGGCAGGTGATTGAGCTTTCCCCAGCCGCTCCACATGAACACCCAGCCGACGGTAATCCGTGCAAACAGCGGCGCGAGCCACGCTAGATGTTTGGCGACACGCTCCGGCCATCCGATCAACCAATCAATTACAAGCTGCATTTCTTACTCTCCCTTTGAGGATGAGACCCGGCGCGGGCCAGAAATATAACGCTTGGGCTGCTCGATAGATCAGTGCCAGCTGCCGACCGAGTCGCGGGCTGCTTGATTCAGGGGCCGCGCAATCAGGCCGCTCTGGGAGACCTTGATCTCGTAAAGCGCTCCGTCCGCCATGGGCAGGAACGTGGCGCTGCCATAGAGCGCATCCATCCAGGGAATCCACGAGCGGTAGCGGTGCACCAATTCCCAGGGATCGATGCGTCCAGCTGCGTGCAAATCGTAAACGGTGCGGGGCTGGCTGCGCTCATCCTCGATATGCGTGTAGCGGCCGCTGATGCGTTCCAGCCGATACGCAGCATCGAATCCGACCAGATTGGCGAATGCATGCCATTTGAGAACCCGCGCATCGACCTGCCATTCATCCCCGCGCAGCGGGAAACTGGCATGTTCGCCGTCCGGATAGCTCAGATGCGCTTCGAACGAGCGGTCGCCCTGTTTGGTGAATTGCAGCTCGCCGGCGGGTTGTTCGTAACTCAGACGCTGGTAGCTGCGCAGGTTTGTGCCGATCAGCACTGCGCAGGCAGCCGCCAAGAAAAATATGAGCGCGGCGCCGCCGTGCGCCATTCCGCCCAGTACGCGCCGCCGGCGCAGGCGACGGATTGCGGCAATGAAGAACAGGACACCGAAGAGCGCGCAGACAGCGATTAGTGCGGTGAATGTCATGGCGGTGAATCATAACGGGAACCGGAACCGAACCTCATGGGACTAACAAAAACACTTAGCCCGGTTCCGGTGTCTCGTTGCAGACTGGTGTAGTTTGCTTTGTTTCCAATGATTTGCAAGTGCTGTCGGTCCGCAGCGCTTGCGCGGAATCTAAATCCTGGTGCCTTGAGGCTTGTGCAGGCTGTCGATGGACACGGCAGGCGAGATGGCGTTCGATTGCACGAAGTCCACGCCCAGCGCGGTCAGCCACTCCTGCTCGGCGGCCGTGTCAGTGTGCTTGGCCACGGTGTGCATGCCCAGAACGCGAGACATTTGCACGACGGCGGTAATGGCCGCCTGAGAGACCTTGTCGGTGCGCATCCTCGACGTCAGGTGGGGGGCCAGCTTCACGTAGCGCACACCGGGCATGCGCAATAGCTCAAAACATTCCGTGCGCAATGCAAAGTCATCAAGCACCAAGGGGCAGCCTAGGCGATGCAGCGCGGTGGCCACGCCGCCGATCCTGTCTGCCAGCATAACCGCGGTAGCGGCATCGATTTCAAATGCGATCGTTCCCTTGGGCAGCGAGGATTTGGCGAGGCACAGCTCGATGAACTTGATGAAGTGTTCATCGTGCAGAGCGGTGGTGGTCAGATTCACCGAGAACATGATCTCGTTGGCATGCCATGCCTGTGGGTGGCGCACCAACCAACCGATGAGTTCCGTAATGACACGGCGGTCGATCATCGAGCCCAGGCCATTCTCGACGGCTGCCTTCAACATGGCGTGCGGCGCGGCATTGGACGGCGCATCCTCGGAGCCGGTGCGCAGCAAGACTTCGTAGCGCTTCATTTGAGTGCCCTTGCTCAGGGGCACGAGGCGTTGAATGTGCAGCACGATGGGACTCTTGCGCATCGCGGCGTTCAGGCGATCTATTTCGGGCGGCACTCCCTTGTTGGCCTGCGGTTTCTCCACCGGATCCAGCAGTTCCTCGGGCGCTGCGTGCGCAACGGGCGCTGCGTGCGCAACCGGCGCTGCCGGTGCAATGGGCGCTGGGGGTGCAACGGGCGCCGCGGGTGCGTGTGCGGCGGCTGGGCGGGTGGGTGTGGCGGGGCGGGCGGCGCCCACATGGCTGACATACGTGGCGGGGCGCGAGGCCTTGGCAGGGTTGCCGGTGGGCGCGCGAACGTTGCCGCGCGCGACGATTTGCTCCAGCTGAGCGGCGATGGTTTTTGGACCGACCGAGAGCGGTGCGGGGGCCGCTGGTGCGTGAGCCGGGGCGGGCGCGTGCGCCGAGGTGTGCGTCGGTGCGTGTGCGGGCGCTGCAACCGCGCGCGGCGCATGTGCTGCCGGGGGTGGCGGATCGGGAATCGCAGGACCGCGATCCGGGCGCATGCCGGCGAATTGCACCAGGGCGCGCTGCAATTTCGGCGTCATCAGCTTCGGAGCGCCCTGCGCAACGATGCGTGTGTCCATGACGATCATGATCAAGCCCACGATCGCGCGCCGCGTGTTGACTGCGCGCACCATCACGGCTGAGCGGGAATCCCCGAGATCAAATGACAGGATCGGAGCGGCGGCGGGATTGCTGAATGCTTCGGCGGCCTCGCGAACCGCATTGTGCTCGTCCGGTCCCATCGAGCTTTCGCTCAGCCACAGCACATCGCCCGCCTCGTCATGCAGGGAAACGGCGTGAGTTCGGTTGGGTTCGACCGCCGCGCGCACTTTTTGACAAACGGCATCAAAATCGACCAGCGGACTATCCGACTGCATCAAGGGTTTGCCCTGCTCCATAAATCCGCTGCTTGAGGTGAATGCCGTATATCTACCGTACCGGCCTCCTCCTTGATGTGAC
>DATHKV010000023.1:0-15699 GCA_035488895.1 Steroidobacteraceae bacterium | reverse complement strand
CCGCGCCGCCGCTGCTCTCGGACTGATGATGGTCAACGGCACGCTATGGGAAGTCGTGGTGAATCCTGGGGACATCAAATTATGGAAAGGTCTCCTACCCAAGGATGATCGGACGCTCAAGGCCGAGCTTACGCGAGCTTTTCTGAGCTACTTGGGCGTGGAACGGAAGCCCGGGTAGCCGAAGTCGGATTCTGTGATCAACGCGCCAAATGGGGGCTGCTGAACCCGAGCTTGCGCAATCCCGTCTGCACTTCGGGAATGCTCATGAAGAGTTTCCACAGGAGGCCGGTGCGATGATTCTCCATCATGATGACGATGGGAATCTGATCGATGGCGATGTAGCCGTCACTGAACCAATTCCGCTGCTCGCAGAATGCGTCGAAGAGGCCATAGCGCCCCCAGATTTTTTTCCCGTGCCGGCTCAGGAAATGACGCAACGTACTCATCACCTCGCGAGGCGCGTAGGGCAGGCTCGCGAGCGACGCCGTGGGCGAGATGGTGCCATTGTCGTGGTCCGGCGCATGAGCCGCATATCCTTCCGGATCGAGGCTGGCAGTGAGGCCCCAGCACGACTCGCCATAGCCTTTGTAGTTGCCGGGATTCTCGATGCAGTGCGCGCGATTGATCGCCACATGACGCAGGTTTTGTTCCCAATAGTCGGCGTACCGATCCTTCAGCCCGCGCGGATCGAGGCCGCAGAAAGAATAGTGAGTGAAGAATAGCGGCCCGCCAAGGGGAGGGCCCAACGGTAATTCAATGCCGTAGTAGGTCTGGCCGTTGAGAAACTCAGGGCCGGATGCCCAGCCGTGGTGATAGACCACAGGATCGATGGGGTAGCGCGGCGCCGCCGCGGCCAGCACGTACGCGACCAAACATTCGTTCCAGCCGCGGATCTTGTGATTCAGGGCCCAGTCATTGTTAGGGCTCCAATGCCAGTAAAGCGCCTCGCTGCCGCCGCGGGTGTACCAATCCCACTCGACCTCTTGCCACAGCCAGGTGATGCGCGCGCGCAGAGTTGCTTCGATCCGCGTGTCGCGCTGGAAGTATTGCCGTGCACACAGCAATCCCATGCACAGAAACGCGGTTTCCACGAGATCGCCGCCATCATCCTTCCGAGAGAACGGAATCGTCGCGCCCGTGCGCCCATCCAGAAAGTGCGCAAAAGCGCCGTGATAAACCGTCGCGGCAGTGAGCACATCGAGTATTCGCGCCAGTCGGTCCAAGGCCGCCTCGCGGGTAATCCAGCCGCGTTCGACCGCGACGATGATCGCCATGACGCCAAAGCCCGAGCCCCCGACCGCCGTCTTGTGATTAGCCCGGTCCCGGCGATCCTTACAGCCATCGAATGCAAGCCCGCTCTGCGGGTGCGCGCCCTCCCAAGAGAACTTGAAAGTTTGTCGCTGAACTGTCTCCAAAAGATCGTCATCGGGCAGCGTCGCCAACGAGGCCGCTTTCGCCGAGCTGACCGAGACCGTTTTGCGGCCCCGAGAAGTGGGGCTCCGAGAAGCGCGTTTGCGACCCTTCTTAGCGGCCATGGTTTTCCCTCGAGTCCAGCCAACCTCCCTGGAAGCCTGCGCGTTCAAGGCCCCGCCGCAGGTAAGGGCTGCGACGCATGACTCGCCAAATGAAACCGCTCCGAAAATTCTCAATCATGGTGATGGTAAGCCCCTGATCAATGCCGAGGTAGTTGTCGTCGACCCAACCCACTTCCGGCACCACTCTGCCATACGTGAGCTTTACATCGGTGTAATTGAAGCTGGGATTGAAGGCATCCACAAACCCAAAAGTCGAATAGATGTACTTGCCGTACTGTTCCTTCATGAGCCTCAAGGTCGGGAGGGCGACCTCCGGCGTAAACGGTAGTGCGCCGGCCACGGCGTTGGGCGCCAGCGTCCCATCGTCAAAGTTCTGCGCGCCGCCCGCACCGCGGGCTGCATACGCGTGAAACGCGCGAGTTTCGCCGTTGTAGTCGAGCGCCGCCTCGACCGGGCCGTCGCTTGCGGTAATGCCCCACAGGCGCGACGAGTAGCCGGCCCACTTCATGGGATTGGCGATCACATAACTGCGCTGCGCAAAGATGGCCCGCCGCGTGTTGTCGAAATAATCGATCCCCTTGCCTCGCATATACGCGTCGCGGATGTCGCGGAAATCGATCCACACGTGAGCATACTGATGTCCGAACAGTGGCGGGAACGATAAATACCACATGCCTTCCTTGACCCAATGGAAATCGAAGGTCGAGGTATAGGATTGCCACGCCGATGCCGGCATCGGCGCGGTGGGAGAGCCCAACCCCAGGATGTACATGATCGACGACTCGTTATACCCGCGCCAATTCCTTTGGTGAAACCCCATTTCCGGCGTCCAGCTGAGCGCAACCGCACCGTCATCGCGCGATGCCCAGCCCCAGTCGATCCGCCGGTATAGCCAATCGGCGATCTTGCGCAGTTCCTTTTCTTCAGGATCCGTTCCATCGAAGTAGTTCTGACAGAACAGCACGCCGGCGATGAACAGCGACGTGTCGATCATCGACAGGTCGGAGATCTCGTTAAACCGCACACCGGTTTCCATGTCGAGGAAGTGGTAGTAAAAGCCCTTGTACCCGGCGAATCCCTTGGGACCCGGACCTTGGGGCGCGTCGCGAAAGAAGCGCAGTGTCTTGAGTACCCGGTCTCGGGCCTCGGCGCGCGATATGTAACCGCGTTCCACGCCGATGGGATATGCGGTGAGGCCGAAACCGACAGCGGCCACACTGGCGAATTTGCGCGTCGGATACCGGTCCGGTACAAGGCCATTTTTCGGATTGGCGTTGGCCCAAAAAAAATCAAAGGTCTTGCGCTCGATGTCCTCCAGGAATTCGCCGGCACTGTTCGGTGTGTCCGTCTCCTCCAGGAGCTTGGGGGGTGCGGCGGGCTTCAACGCGCCGCACCCGCAGATCAGCAGCATGGTCAGCAGCGAGCCGAAGCGGACGGTGGCAGTGATGGGAGTGTCGCGAAGCTGCCGGTCAGTCATCGCTTCCCATCAGAACCTCGCTCCCACCGTCAGTTTGAGTTCACGGGGCACGCCGAAGATATTGCCCGAGTAGTTGTACACCACCGGATTCGGGTTCGCGACTCCGTTCGTGCCAAAGTTGAGCAGTGTGTCCGCATAGTTGTGGAAATTGAAGACATTGAGCCCATCGAGCCGCACATATGCTGTCGCAAAGTTGGCGATATCGAAATTCTTGGTCACCTGAAGGTCCAGTGAGCGATAGCCAAAGAAGTTCTTCGGCGTCACTGAAATGGGATTGCAGTTGGCACCGTTGGCATAGGTCAAACCGAAACAGGCCACATCGTCTACCGGGGTCGGCGTCGCCAATGTCAGCTTCGCAGCCACCACAAAGCCCCACGGTGCCCCATACGAGCCGGTACCGACGATGCGATGCCTGGGCGCGGCGTTTGAATTGATGAAGGGATACTGTCCGATGGTCGGCTCGTCGAACGCATAATGCTCGATAGTACTTCGATTTGCCGATGAACTGGTATACGTATAAGCGAAGGTCGCGCTCCAATGCGATTCAGCTGTGAACGGCTTCTCCGCTGACAACAGTACCTGCGTCGTCTTGGTCTCGATGCCGTTGTTGCCGATGATCAGTGAGCCGAAGCCCGGCACGCTGTTGCCAAAGTCCGGTCCACCGTTCACGAAGAACGCACCGTTGGGTGCGCGGTTTCCGAGTGTGAAGACGAATCCGTCCTTGCTCAAGATGCGCGCCACCGTGGCGCTGGTATTCCAGTCGCCGACTTTGTTGCGAATCCCGATGCTGAACTGGTCCGAATACGGCACCTTCAAGTTGTTGTTGACGGCGTCGATTTCCGCGCCGGCGGCGCTCGAGGCGACGAGCGACTGCAGGTTGGGCAGACCGCCCAAGTATTTCGGATCCCAAGCGACGCAAGGCGTTCCCAAGCAGCCGTTCGCAGCGGTGGCGGCGCCGTTTGGGAAAAAAACCGTGTACTGGGGCAAAGCCGATTTGGTCACCTCGACCTGCAAATAGTCGTACAGGTCGCGATCATAGGAGCGGCCATAACCACCGAATATCACATGCTGCTGGTCACCTTGGATGTCAAAAGAGAATCCAAGCCGCGGCTGGAACTCGCCGGTGTAGGCCTTGCGGTTATTGCCGGTGCTGATGTAGTCGTTGACGTTGACGCCGCCTTTCGCGAGGGATTGCGCGTATGTCTGTCCGGGCGGTGCGTTCGGGTCTTGCGCGCCATAGGCAGCCACCACGGAGGGTGGGGTGACATAGTCAAGATAGCCCAAGTTCCTTTCATAGTCCCAGCGCATGCCGATATTCCAGGTCAGATGCTCGTTTTGCACCCAATCGTCCTGAAGGTAGACGCCGAATTGATTGTCTCTCGAGGTTGCCGTTGGGCTCAAACCCGGAACAGGATTGGTGAACAGCGCCTTGTAGGGCAGGCCATCCGTACCTGCGGGGGTCACGTTGAAAAAGAACTGCGGATTGATGTTTTCGGCGTCAGCCGCCGTCAGATCGATTCGCTTGAACTTGGCGCCCGTTTTGATCGTGTGATCGCCCAGCCAGTGCAGGTCGCTGAATGTGAAATCGTCTTGTATCCCCGGCCCGCGTTGCCCTTTGTCCTGCGCGGCGCGCGGATCCGCGGAACCCGTGGCGAGAATGAGGGCCTGATTGTTTGCCACCACGATGTACTGCGAGCCGTTGCCGAGATTCGTGGCCGACGGCTGATTGAAGGCGTCCTCGTGCGTGAACAGCAATTCATTCAACCAATGATCCGCACTGTGCGCCCAGCGCAGCGTGTAGCGGGTGTCATTGTTTTTGACCGTGATGTCCGCGGAAGCCGCCTTCGAAATGCCGAGATTGTTAATCTGGTTCTCATTGCGTACCTTGACGCTGAACTCGATGCGATCGTAGTCCGAAGGTTCAAAATCGAGTTTGCCGAAGAAAAGATCTTCGTTGAACGGCAACGACGCCGGCCCGAATTGGGCGTTGACGTCTGCGGGCAGGAAAGTTTGGATGGGCTGCCCGTTCAGCGTGGTGACGCCGGGCGTTACCGTAATCGGCGTAATGAAACGCTTGCCTTCGTACGCAAAGAAAAAATGCAGCATGTCCTTTAGAATCGGGCCGCCCACAGCGACCCCAAACTCCTTGTCTTTCGAGGGCGTCTCGAGGCCATCCGCGTTTTCGGCAGGGGTTTGGGCGCGGAATTTATCGCTCGTGTACAGACCATAGACCTCGCCGTGAAATTCATTGGTGCCGGACTTGGTGCCCGCGGTGATGGCGGCGCTCGACACCTGGTCAAATTCGGCCTTGTAGTTGGAAGTGATCACCTTGTACTCGCCGATCGCAAGTTGCGGAAAGGGATTGCCCTGGGTATCAAATTGGCCGCTGACGCCGCCTTCTTTCACATAATTCTTTTGCCCGACGCCGTCGATATAGACGTTGATCGCATTGGCGTTCTGGCCGCCGCTTTGCAGCTTGGTTTGCCCCTGATCGTTGACGCTGAACGCGAGGCCCGGAACCGTATCGGCGAATTCCAGGAAATTGCGCGTAATTTGCGGCACCGTCTCGATCTGGTGCAGGGAAACCGTTGTCCCGACTTCGGACGTTCTCACTTCGGTGAGGAGGCGCTGAGCCTTGACGGTGACCTCGGCCAGCGGAGCGGCCTCAGCCGTAGGTGCCGTCAGATCGAGCGTGGCCGTCGAGGCCACCGACAACGTGACGGTGGTTTCCGTACCCGGTCCGGCCGCGACGGTGTAAGTGCCCGGCTGCAAGCCGGGCAGCGTATAGCTCCCCTCCGCGTTCGCCTTGGTTCTGCGCGTGGCACCGGTTGCGATGTTCTTCGCCACCACCTCGGTATTCGGCGCAGCTTTGCCGCGCAGGGTCGCATCGGCTGTCTGCGCCCACACGTCGCTCGGCATTCCGGTGCCTGTGGCCAGTGCGACGCCGATCGCCGTCGCGAATAAAACCTTCCTATAGCAATTCCGTATTCTCATGATGTCCCCCCGTGAGCGCGTTCCACACCTTTGCGGTGTGCTATTCATTAGTTAAAGAGTGGTGAAGAATTCCGGAACTCGGCGCGAACCTTCGGCACGAGTGACGGCTGCGTGCGGCGCGAGTTCTGAAGGCAGGGGCTGCGAGGCTGATGAGAATGGATCGGCGCGGCCGCGAGCACGAGCAGTGCATCGCGCACGACATCCTTGGCATTTTGTTACCATGTTTCCCCCTGCGAGCTTCCCCTCCATGGAAGCGCTGGTTACGCACCGGAATCAGCTTGCAGTCTAGAATGACGCTCGAGCTGACGCGGATGATGCTAGACCCTTTTACGTTCTAATGTCCACATACGGCCGTGCGATGAAAACGATTTTCATTTTTGTTTTTGTAGTCCTGACAACGACGACTGCGCGGAGCGATGAAGAAATCATCGTCGATCCGCACGGATCGCATCACAGCTTCCCGCATTTTTGGGAACAGATGTTCGGCTCCGGTCGAGCAATTCTTACACTGCGCGAAAGCTATCGGAATGACCTTCGTCGTGTAAAAAGTACAACAGACTTCAAGTTCGTGCGCTTCCACGCAATCCTGCATGACGAAGTCGGAGTTTACGGCGAAGACAAACTGGGCAATCCGATCTACAACTTCTCGTACGTGGATCAGATCTACGATGGATTGCTCGCGAATGGGGTTCGGCCTTTCGTCGAGCTGTCGTTCATGCCGGGCAAACTCGCGTCGCGCCAGGCTGTGCACTCGTTCAAATACCACCCCATCGTCGCGCCGCCGCGCAGCTACGACAAATGGGATGCGTTGATAGCGGCTTTCGCTGCGCATCTGATCGATCGATACGGAATTGAGGAGGTGGCGCAGTGGTATTTCGAGGTCTGGAACGAGCCCAATCTTGATTTTTGGGTGGGCCAGCCCAAGCAGAGCAGCTACTTTACCTTATACGATCACACAGCTCAGGCGCTCAAGGCGGTCAATAGCCGATTGCGCGTCGGCGGCCCATCCACCGCGCAGGCTGCATGGATCAGTGCATTCATCCGGCATTGCACGGAGAAAGGAATTCCATTGGATTTCGTATCGACGCATGTTTACGCCAACGATACTGCCAAGGATGTTTTCGCGACTCACGAAGAGATTCCGCGCGCAGAGATGGTGTGTCGTGCTGCCAAGAAAGTACGCGACGAAGTAGACGCTTCGCCTCGGCACGGCATCCCCATCATTTGGAGCGAGTACAACGCCACGTACTTCAACGAGGCCAAAGTCACCGACACGCTGTTTATGGGACCCTGGCTTGCGGACACGCTGCGCCGCTGCGATGGGCTCACCGACATGATGTCGTACTGGACGTTCTCGGATGTATTCGAGGAGCAGGGGGTCGTCAAACGGCCTTTCTACGGTGGATTCGGCCTCATTGCGGCGGGCGGCATTCCAAAACCGGTCTTCAACGCCTTCACGCTGTTGCATGGGCTTGGCACCGAGCGCTACGAAGTGGATTCGGAGCATGCTTTGGTCACGCGGCGCGCAGACGGCTCGTTTGTCATCGCCCTCTGGAACTACGTCCCTCCTGGTGAGAGCGGTGCGCCGATCACGATTTCATTGCGATTGCCCCACGCCGCGGCGCGTTCGGCGCGCGTGCTGCGTCTGGATGCGGACCACGGCGATGTCGGCGGCGCCTACCGCCGCATGGGATCGCCGACCTATCCGACCACGGCGCAGCTCGAGCAGTTAGTAAAGGCCTCCACGCTTGCCGCGCCCCAAATGATGCCGATTGTGGATGATCGCTTATCGGTCACCCTTCCGGCCTCCGGCCTGGCGACGGTTGAGGTGGCGTCGGGCCGGGACTAGCCTCACGGGGGCGTTTTTAAATAGTGCTTGCTTCAGCGACGTCATGTGCTACAGTCGGTAACACTATGACCAGTAACACTACTCAAAGTCACGACCCGGCAGAGCTGGGCGAATTGGAACGAGCAGTTCTCGAACTCATCTGGGAGCACGGCGTACAAAGCGCCGACCAAGTGAGGGAGCATCTCGTCAAGCAAGGTCGTCCCCTCAAAGAATCCACCATTCGCACCGTGCTGCGCCGCCTCGAGGAGAAGGGATATCTCTCTCACTCGATCGAGACCCGTACGTTTCTGTACCGGCCGGCCGCATCGCGCCAGGCGGTCGCAGGTCGGGCGGTGCAACGCATTGTGGATTGGTTCTGCGAAGGATCTGTCGAAACGCTGCTCGCCGGGATGGTGGATTCCGCGGTGCTCGACCGCAAGGAACTGCAACGCCTCGCCGAGCGCATCGCTGCATCGAAGAAGGGGAAGAAATCGTGAGCACTCATCTATTGCTTGAAGCCGCCGTGCGTTCCCTCGTGATGGGGGCGATCATCTTCGTCGCGCTGCGCCTGCTGCGCATCGAACAAGTCCGCGCCCGGCGCACGGCGTGGTTGCTGGCGCTGGCCGGTGCGCTGGCCATGCCGGCATTGGTTGCTTCTCAGATTGGCCCACGCTTGCTGCCGGAAGCAGCGCTCGCCGCGCTACCGGCTACGGCATCGCGCACGTCCCTCGCAGCGCGCTTTGCCGGCGCGTCGCGCTCGGCCGCTGCCCCCGGGACGTCTGCTGCCGCCTGGACCGTGCCGCCCCTCGAGAGCGGAAGTGCGAAGGTATTTCGATCCGCTGAAGAGCATGGCACGGCGCTCAATGCAGCGGCCGCGCCTGCGCGAGACCATACGGGGGAGCGCATAAACGCGGCGCAATTTGGCAACACGGTGATAACGCTAGGCAACATGGCGACAACGCTGGCGGTCTTCTGCTACTGCGTCGTGGCGGCGGTCCTGACGCTGCGCCTCTTTGTGGGCGTGGGATTTGCGCTGCGGCTGCGCAATCAAGCCGAACGCGTGACTTTCCCGTTCGATCCCGAATTGGATGTACGCACGACGCAACGGCTCGCGACTCCCGTCACCATCGGGTCGAGCGTGCTGTTGCCGAAGGTCTATTCTTTGTGGGACGGCGCCACCTTACGTGTCGTCCTGTCGCATGAGCGGGCGCACGTGCGCCAGAAGGATTTCTACGTGCATGCGCTGGCAGGATTGCATTGCGCATTGTTCTGGTTCAATCCCTTCAGTTGGTGGCTGCAACGGCAGCTATCCGAACTGGGCGAGGCATTGAGCGATTGCGCTGCCGTGGAGCAGGCGGAGAGCCGCACTTCTTATGCGGAAACGCTGCTCGCGTTCGCCACTCGCACCCGCTGGCCGGTGACCGGCGTTGCCATGGCGGGCGCCAGCAACCTGACGCCGCGCATTGAAAGATTGTTGAGCGATCGGGGATTCGAACGTTCATTTGCACCGCAGCAGCGCCTGCCTTTTATTGCCGCCGGGATCGTCATGCTGGCCGTGGTTGCCTCCACTTCCATGGTGAGGGTGCACGCCGCGCCCGCCGCGACGGAAACGACGAATACCGTGGTCGCGCAGAGCGCACCCGCGGCCGGCGCTCCCAGCCCCGCCGCGACCAGCACTCAAACCACTACCAGCACCCAAACCACGACTGATACGCGCCCAGCAAAGAAGCCCGTCAAGGTCAGAAAGCTTTCCAACCGGGATTTTGAATCCGACAAGTTTGAAGCCGGCGACATCGATGCTTTCGTCGAAAATGGCGGCGCGGGCCACATCGAGGAGGATGAAGGGATTCTGGCGATCCATTCCGGCCATTCGCGCTTCATGTTCGATTCAGGCGATTTGTTGCCCCGGCAGAGCGGCGACTACATTTATTTTCAGCACGATGGCAAGCCGTACCTGATCCAGGACCCTCAGATCATCGCCAAGGCGCAACAACTGCTCGAGCCGATGCAGGCGCTAAGCGAGAAGCAGAAGGAATTGGGTGTGCAGCAGAAGGTATTGGGTGCGCGGCAGAAAGAATTGGGCGCGCAGCAGCGCAGCATCAAACTGGCCGAGTCCCCGGAGTTCAAGCGCGAGATCGCCGAACTCCAAAGGACGATCCAGGAGATGGACTTGCCGCGTCTGACTGCGCAGATCGATCAGCGGGCTCTGGCCGAAGTGCAGGCGCACTTGGGAGAGATCCAAGCCCGCGTCGGGGAGCTGCAATCGCAGTTCGGTCGCGAGGCGGGAAAATTCGGCGAGCAGCAGGGAAAGCTTGGCGAACAACAAGGCAAATTGGGCGAGCAGCAAGCGATGTTAGGTGAGCAGCAGCGCGAGTTGGTCGAAGCCGTCCGGCGTCAGCTGAAGCCGATCATCGAGCAGGCGATCCGGGACGGCAAAGGCAAGGCGCTCTCAACGGAGTGAGAGCGGCAATCGCTAACCGCTCCATTCCCACGACTCGTCCATGTCTTCCGGGTCGTCCATTTCGCAGCTGTCTGCAGTCTCCGGTTGCAAGGCGGCCCAATCACCGTGATACCACACGGCCGTGGCGATTCCGGCGGTGGGTAGCTCGCGCCGCTGCGCCTTGGGTCCAAAACGGCTGGCGATGAGACTGAGTCCCGGGTTGTGCCCGCAGATCATGATGTGACTCAACGCGGCCGCGCGGTGCGCGAGCAGCTGCCAGGTTCGCTCCGGCGTCGCCAGATACAGCTCACGCGCGCACTGCACCTGTTTGGCATCGAGTTCGCAGGCGGTCGCGATGATTTCCGCTGTCGCCCAGGCACGTTCGGCGGGACTCACCAAAATAAGATCGGGAACGAGATTTCGTTTCACCAGTCGCGAAGCCATCTCCTGCGCTTCGATGATGCCGCGATGAGTCAGCGGCCGCTCGTAATCCTCCGGATAGGCGTCGACGGCTTCTGCCTTACCGTGCCGAAGTAGCGTCAGCCTGCGTGTACCCACAGATGGCCATTCTCTATTTTGGTTTCAAATACGCGTACCGGTTCGTAAGCAGGCGGCGTCAGCGCCTCGCCCGTGCGCAGGCAAAATCTCGCGCCGTGACGCGGGCAGATGATCTCGTTGCCCTCGATTTCACCCCCGGTCAGTGGAGCGCCGTCATGGGTGCAGATGTCCTCGATGGCGAAGAACGCATCGCCGCTGCGCACCACGGCAATCGTGCGGCGGCCGACCGACAGGGACTTGGCTTGCCCGTCCGGCAGCTCATGCGCGATCCCTAAGTCAATCCAATTCACTTCAAAAGCCTCGCGTCATTCACATCATGCCCGTCTGCAATCGGGCCTCGTCGGACATCATGGTCTGGTTCCAGGGCGGGTCGAACACCAATTCCACATTGGCCTGCGCCACGGTTGGAATGATCTGCACTTTGTCGCGTACGTCCTGCACCAACACCTCGCCCATGCCGCAACCGGGCGCGGTGAGGGTCATCTTGATGTCAACGGTACGCGTCGTGTCCTCGTTTTTGCTGACCTCGCATTCGTAGACCAGCCCGAGATCCACAATATTGACCGGTATTTCCGGATCGTAGCAAGTCTTCAACTGCTGCCAAATGATGTTCTTGATGTCCTCCTCGGAGGCGCCGGGTGGGACCTCGGGCGGTTTCGCCGATGTCTTGCCGATGGCATCGGCGTCGTGACCTGCGATTCGGAATAAGTTGCCGTCGATGTACACCGTAAAGCTGCCGCCCAAGGCCTGCGTGATGTAGCCGACCGAGCCTAATTTGAGGTTGACCTCGGCGCCGGCGGGAATGGCCACGGCCTTGACGTCGCGCTGCACGACGATGGGTTCATTTTCGTAACTGCGCACCTCAGTTGCTCACTCGGTCGATACCGGGGGTAGGGACTTGAGGTCGGCGGCTTTCAGCGCGGAGGCGAGGGTGTGCCAGCACAGACTCGCGCACTTGACCCGTGCGGGGTATTCGCGCACGCCGGATAGGGCCGCCAGCTTGCCCAATTCATCGGGCGGCGGTGCCGCATCGTCGGTCAGCAGTTGATGCACGCGGTCGAACAGGGTGAGCGCCTCGTCGCGGCTTTTGCCTTTGACGGCTTCGGTCATCAGCGAGGCGGAGGCGGTCGATATGGCGCAGCCCTGACCTTCGAAGCGGATGTCGCTGATGGTGCCGTCGTTGAGCTTCAGACGCAGCGTTAGATGATCGCCGCACATGGGGTTGAATCCCTCGACGCTGGCGTCGGGAGATTCCAAGCCGCCAAAGTTCCGCGGCCGGCGGTTGTGGTCGAGTATGACGTCGCGATAAAGATCGTTGAGTTCCATGATGATCAGGCAAACATCTTGCGCGCGCGTTCGATTCCGACACCAAGCCGGTCGATCTCGTCGAAGGTGTTATAGAAGGCGAAGGATGCTCGAGCCGTTGCCGGCAACTTGAAGAAATCCATGACCGGCATTGCACAATGATGGCCGGTTCGCACGGCGATGCCATCTTCGTCGAGGATGGTGCCCAGGTCATGCGGATGGACGCCGGCCACGACGAATGAGACGAGGCTGGCCTTGTCCGTCGCCGTCCCCACGATGCGCAGCCCGGAAATCTTGCTGAGCACGGCCGTGGCATGGTGGAGCAGGGCGCTTTCGTGGGCATGCGCCGCTTCCAGATCCAGTGAAGACAGAAAATCGACCGCCGCGCCCAGGCCGACGACGCCGGAAATATTGGGCGTCCCCGCCTCGAACTTGTTCGGCAAGGCGTTGTAGGTGGTCTTGGCAAAGGTCACGGCAAGAATCATTTCGCCGCCGCCCTGCCATGGCGGCATGCGATCGAGCAGTTGCTCGCGCCCGTAGAGCACGCCGACTCCGGTGGGCCCGTACATCTTGTGGCTGGAGAAGGCGTAGAAATCGCAGCCCAACTCCTGCACGTCCACGCTCATGTGCGAGATTGCCTGCGCGCCGTCGATCAGGGTGACAATGCCGCGGGCCTTGGCGGCGGCGATCAAACGCCGCACCGGCAGTATGGTCCCCAAGGCATTGGACACATGAGCGCACGCCAACAGCTTGGTGCGCGCATTCATGAGGGCAACCACCGCGTCGAGATGCACCTCGCCCTGGGCATCCATGGGCGCGACCACCAGTTTGGCGCCGGTCTGCTCGCAGACCATTTGCCAGGGCACGATGTTGGCGTGGTGCTCGAGATGGGTGATCAGCACCTCATCGCCGGGCTGCAACGTCGGCCGCGCATAGCTTTGCGCGACGAGATTGATCGCCTCGGTGGTGCCGCGCACGAAAATGATCTCGGTGCGCGAGCGCGCATTGATGAAGCGGGTCACACGGTCGCGCGCGGACTCGTACAGCGCGGTCGCTTCCTGGCTCAAGGTATGAACACCGCGATGAATGTTGGCGTGGTGGCGGCGTTCGTAGTCGTCCACCGCTTCGATGACGGATTGCGCGCGCTGCGCGGAGGCGCCGTTGTCCAAATAAACCAGCGGCTTGCCATGCACCATGCGCGTCAATATCGGGAATTGGCGGCGCGCGGCCTCGACATCGAAAGTCCGGTCCGAATGGGCGAGAGCGATATTTTTCATCTGAAATTCCGCAAGATTTGCGAGTCGGGTAATTGGCTGATCAGTGCGCCCTCGATTGCGGAACGCGCCGAGCTCACCGACATGCCGGTGAGCACGTCGGCCAGGAACGCGAACACCAGCAGGCTTTGGGCGGTTTCGCGGTCGATGCCGCGCGACAGCAGGTAGAACAGCATGTCCGGATCGAGCCTGCCGGTGGTCGCGCCATGGGCGCACTTGACCTCGTCGGCGTGGATCTCGAGCTGCGGCCGTGTATCGATCTCGGCGCGGGGGGAGAGCAGCAGGCCGCGGCACGATTGCTTCGAGTCGGAGCCGTTGGCGCCCTTGTTGACGATGACCTTGCTGTTGAAGATCACACGGCTCTCATCACTGGCAATGGCGCGTGCGGTTTGGCGGCTGCGGGTGTCGGGCGCCGCATGGGTGACGACGTTTACGCAATCCACGTGCCGATCCTGGTGGCCGACCAGCAGTGAGTAACTGTCCAGGTTCGCGCCGCGTTGGTTCAAGTGCGCTTCCAGGGATGACCGCACCAAGCCGCCTCCCAGAGCGATGGTGAACTGTTTGCACTGACTGTCCTGGGCCTGGTGAATGTCCAGGGAGTCAAGGTGCGTGGCGCCGGCGCCGCTGGCGAAGACGCGGTAGTGTTCCAGCTGCGCATCGCGCGCAAGCGCGATATGGGTATTGGAGTTCGTGAGGGGCGAGGGATCGCCCTGCGCGATGTGGTGCTCGATGACCACGGCGCTGGCCCCTGCGGAGGCGTCGATGATGATGCGCGGATGTGCGGCCTGCGTGCCGTCCCCCGTGGCCACGTGCCGAATCACAATGGGCGTCGCCACCGGCCCGGTGATTTTCAAATACAGGCCGTCGATGAACAATGCGGTGTTGAGCAGCGCCCAGCGCTGATCCGCGTCCGACGCCAACTCAAAAAAGCGCGCGAGTGATTGAGAATCATGTTTAGATAATTCTCGTATACTATTGATTTCAAGACCTTTAATGACCGGTAAATCGGCATTCAATAATGGGCAACCGTTCACCATCGTCAGCGTCGCTGCGTGCTGCTGCGCATCGACCAACGAAAGCTCGGATCCATCCGCAGCGCCCTTGGACTCGCAAGCCGCGGCTGAGAAGCTTTGTGCTGCAACGCTGCGCAGGTCCGTATAGCGCCAAGTCTCATCGCGCAGCGACGGCAATCCCAGCTCCAGGAATCGTTGCATCGCCTGTTCGCGGATAGGCTGCAACGCGTCGGGACTACGCGCACGCCACTGCGTTTCGAACGAGCGCAGCGCGGCGTTCATGCGACTTGCGCTCCCATCACCCAGTCGTAGCCGCGGCGTTCGAGCTCTTGCGCGAGGGACTTGTCGCCGGACTTCACGATACGGCCGCCGGACAGCACGTGCACCTGATCCGGGACCACGTAGTCCAGCAGGCGTTGATAGTGCGTGACCAGCACGACGGCGCGCTTGGGATCGCGCAGGCTGTTCACGCCCTTGGAAACGACTTTGAGTGCATCGATATCGAGTCCCGAATCGGTTTCGTCCAGAATCGCCAATTTCGGTTCGAGCACGAGCATCTGCAGGACCTCGTTGCGCTTCTTCTCGCCGCCGGAGAATCCCTCGTTCACGCCGCGGGTCAGAAACGATTCGCTCATCTGCATGAATTTCATTTTTTGGCGAATCAATGCGAGAAAATCGTATGCATCCACCTCGGGTTCGCCTGCCGCCTTGCGCTTCGCATTGAGCGCGGCCTTCAGCAAGTACACATTGTTGACGCCGGGGATCTCGACCGGATATTGAAAGCCGAGAAACAGGCCCGCACGGGCCCGCTCCTCGGCGCGCATCGCCAACAGATCGCGGCCCTCGAAGGTCACCGTGCCGCGCGTCACTTCATAGTCCTCGCGCCCGGCCAGAACCTGCGCGAGCGTGCTCTTGCCCGAGCCGTTCGGCCCCATGATGGCGTGCACCTCGCCGGCGTTGACCGTAAGGTTGACGCCGTTGAGGATGTCTTTGCCCGCGACGCGGGCAGTCAAATCGGAAATTTCAAGCAAGATAGTTCTCTCTTTGGCCGCCTAGCCGACGGCTCCTTCCAGACTCACACTCAGCAGATTCTGCGCCTCGACGGCAAATTCCATCGGCAGCTCCTTGAACACCACCTTGCAGAATCCGCTCACAATCATATTGACCGCGTCCTCGGCGGAAATTCCCCGCTGCAGGCAATAAAACAATTGATCCTCGCCGATCTTGGAGGTGCTGGCCTCATGCTCGACGGTCGCAGTGGGGTTCTTCACTTCC
>DATHKV010000022.1:0-4355 GCA_035488895.1 Steroidobacteraceae bacterium | reverse complement strand
TGGCTCACGTAGATGTCTCCGTCGCGTCCGAAATAGAGCCGCTTGCCATCCGCCGACAACGTCGCGCGCTGTTCCACGCCAGTCGTGTTGACCGCATCGCCCATGTTCTGCGGCGACGACCACCCGGTAAGCCACCACGAGCGCGCGATGTACACGTCCTGACCGCCCTTCGCCGGCTGGTGCTTGCCCCACGTGGGGCGGTTCGAGCTGAAGACGATCTCGAAGCTACCGTCGTTGCGCTCGCGTACGTTCGGCATTATGTCGTCAAATTCGGTGCTGAGCTCCTTGACCACCTCGCCGGGGCCGAAGGATCCATCCGCGCGCATGCGGCTCATATATATGTCCTGGTCGCCGCTGCCCCCGTTGCTCGAGTAGAACAGAAATGTGCCGAACCAGGTTTGGACCAGCGACGGACTGCGCTCAGGGCCGCTGAAGTTCGGCCCCTCGGGCGCGCAAGCGAGCATTGCCGGCGGACTCCAGTCGCCCGCCGGGCTCTGGCGCGAGAGATACATGTCGCCGCCACCGCAGGGCGGCGTGTCGGTCCCGTTGTCGAGGCGCTCGGAGACGAAAAACAACCAGCGACCCCACACAGGCGTCGGGCAGAAGTCCGACGCCGCGCTGTTGACCGGTTCCCCCAGGTTCTTGGGCGGCTGCCAGGGCGAGGTGAGCGTATCGCGATCGGAAACCCAGATGTCGTTGCCGACGTTGCCAACGACGCCGCCCGGCCGGGTCGAAGCGAACAGCAGGCTCAGTCCGTCGGGAGATTCGATCGGACAACCCTCCGCCGCAGGGGAATTCACCGCCGCGACGGGAACCGCTGTGCTCACCGCCGTCAGGTTGGGGCCGGGATGGCCGTCATGGCCGTCATGAGGCACAGCCGCTATTGACATAAGAGAGGTGACCATGCCGAGCAGCACGGCTCGGGCGTTCATGTTGAGCTTCACTGTAGTACTCCATTCATTATTTTGAGGGGATGGCGTCAGGGACGATCCGACCATAGGGCTTACCGGCGCACCCGGACAATGGGCGGCGCATGACGCGGGGATGACGCCATATGACGCGGGGCTCTCAGCGTGTATGCTTAGGGCCCGGACGGCTCGAACAGACGCAAACCTCCTGTGGACGTATCCGCCGACATTCATTTCGATTGCTGGACCTTTCGGCGCCAACCGCGTGCGCTGTCGCGGGACGGTGTGCGCGTGAGGCTGCAGGATCAGCCGCTGCATGTGCTCGAAGAGCTGCTCAACGCGCCCGGCGAACTCGTCACGCGCGAGCACCTGATCGCGCGGCTCTGGCCGAAGCGCATCGTCGAGTTCGATGCCGCGCTCAATGCCGCCGTGCGCCGGCTGCGAGCAACGCTCGGAGATGAAGCAGAAACGCCGCGTTACATCGAGACGGTGCCGCGGCAGGGCTATCGGTTCATCGGAACGGTGCGGCCATGGCGCGAGACGCCAGTGGTTGCGGTTGCGGTGAAACCTGCGATCGCATCGCTGACACCTGCGCCCGCTTCGTCGTCGCCATCTCCACAGCGAGCATCGCAAATAATGCGCGCTGGCATCGCGATCGCCGTGGCTGCGGTCGTAGGCGTGGGCATTGCAGCCGCGTGGCCCTGGTACACGCCTGCTTCGCGGCCGGTCGGCGCCGAAACGGTGTTGTCGTCCGAGGCGATGTCGCGGGCGAAATTCTTCACGCAGCGCCGGCACCCGGGCGATCTGGAACGGGCCACGAAGGAATATGAACGCGCGCTCAGCTTCGACCCGAATCTGGCCCGCGCGTGGGCCGGTCTTGCGAGCGTGCACTGGTTCGAAATCGGGGAGGGCCTGCAGCCTCGCGAAGCGAATCTGCCGAAAGTCCGGGACGCCGCGCAGCGCGCCCTCTCACTTGACCCCCGGCTCGTCGAGGCGCACATTCGGCTGGCGGGGTATCTGTGCGCCACCGGACAGCGCGCAGCCTCAGTCGAGCGCTACGAGAGGGCCGTCGCGATCGAGCCGGACAACTCGCTCGTGCTCAGCATTCTCGCAGGACTCACCGCAGACGAAGGTCGGTGGGATGAAGCGATCGCCTTTCAGCGACGAGCAGTCGCGGCTGAGCCACTCTCGCTCGCGGCGGCAGAGAATCTCGCGGAATTCCTGTTCCTCGCCGGCCGCATCGAGGACGCGAAGATGCAGTTCGCGAAAGTGCTCGAGCTCGATCCGACTCAACCCAACCAAATCAACGCGTTCGCGGAGATTCTCGAGGGTCGGTACGAGCAAGCACTGCGCATCGTCGAAACCTGGCCTGAGGGCGGTACACGCGATCATAGCCTCGCCCTGATCTATCACGGGCTCGGCCGCGACGAGGAAGCGAGCGAACGACTCCAAGGTCTCAAAGCAGCAAAGACTTGGGACAACAATATACGTGTCGCCGAGGTGTACGCCCATTGGGGCCAAATCGAGGAGGCGTTCCGCTGGCTGCAGAAGAGCCCGGAAGGCTTGCAGCCGTTGCTATTTGCATCGCCGTTCCTGAAACCGCTGCACGAGGATGCGCGCTGGGCGCACGTGGTGCGCGTGGCGCAGGCTGGGCCGCAAAAGTAGTGGAGCTGACGAAACGGCCTAGCCCCCGGCGACATTGATGACCAGCTTACCAAAATGACGTTGCTCGGCCATATGCGCAAACGCTTGAAGAGCCTCGTCGAATGCAAATTCGCGATCCACCACGGGGGTGATTTCGTGCTCCTCGATGAACCTATTCATGTCTTCGAAATATCGGCGTGAACCGGTCTGGATGCCCGCGATATTTGCGTTAAGGCGGGAAAGCGGCAAAAGGTTGGGCCGAAGGTCGAAGCCCGTGAGCACGCCGATCTGAGCAATGGTGCCATTGGGTGCCAAGCACTGCAGGGATCGTCCATAGGTGTCCTGGCCGCCGACCTCCAATATGTGTGTCGCGCCTTCTCCCTGGGTAATTTCTTGGACCGCCAAGTGCCAGTCCGGCGTATTGCGATAATTGATGAGGTCGGACGCGCCAAGCTTACGAGCGCGTTCGAGCTTTTCGTCGGAAGATGACAAGACGATGCAGCGTACGCCGGCGGCGTGTGCGAATTGCAGTGCAAACAGCGCGACGCCACCCGTCCCTTGGATGAGGACCCTGTCGTCAGGCTCGAGCGGGGCACGAATGAAGAGCGCATGCCAGGCCGTCACGCCGGCGCAAGGGAGAGCCGCGACCTCCACGTCCGATAGCGATGCAGGCGATGCGACAAGCGCTCGTTCCGGCACGATCACATATTCGGACAACACGCCGTCAGCGCTTTCGCCGCCGAATGCGGAGGGTGCGTAGCTGGACCGGAACCGGCCTGAGATCCAATCAGGAAAGAATATCGTCGCGACTCGGTCTCCAGGCCGGAAGCGCGTCGCTCCGTCCCCAACCGCGTCGACTGCGCCACTTGCGTCGGACAACGGGATGCGATTGTCGATCCCGACGTCGCCGAACCGCGATACCATGAAAACATCACGGTAGTTGAGGCTCGCGGCCGCTATCCGCACCCGGATTTGTCCAGGTCCCGGCTCCGGAATTTCGGCCTCGGCCATAACAAGCTTGCGTTCTGCCGCGCTAAATTTGTAGTAACGCATCGTCTTACTTCAGAAGGCAAACGGCAGGTTATGGCGAACCTGCAGCGACTCGATGAGCCACTGTCCATCCACGCGAACCAGCTTCTGCGTGTAGTAGCCAGACTCTATCGGCGTGATCGTGCCCATCGCGCCCATCGCACCCGCCGGCCAGCCGCTCGCCGGCTTCGCATCACCGAGGACGGTGAAGACCATGAACTGGGCGTCGAGCGTCGCGCGGTCTCCGTCGATGTCGATCAACAGGCCGTCGGTGGCGTTATGGCTCCACCCTCGCGGCGGGTGCGGCTTCATCATATGCGTCGTCGCCTGGGCGATCGCCTCGCGCCCGGCGAGTTCCCCGATCAGCTCCGGCTCCCCGTCAGGATTGTTGTTGTAGAAGATAGTCACGCGCGCCTCGGGCGTGAAGAGGGCCCCCATGGCGGCGCCGTCGCGCCGATCGTGAGCGCGGACATAGCGGGCGAGAACCTGCTGCACGGCCAGTTCGTCAGACATCGGAATCTCCGTTCGTTAATCCTAATGGCCAATTATTGACCAAACTGTATCTATCATTAGAGCATATAGAATCGTATTCTGCAAGTATCATAGGTACAGATGATTTTGACGGAAGAGGAGGAGGGCTTACCTGTGATCGACGTTCGATTTCCTACAGCGCTTCAGATCATGCTCAGCCTTGCTTTGGCGGACCGGAACAGCGTTTCCCAGCTCT
The DNA here is from genome assembly GCA_035488895.1 of Steroidobacteraceae bacterium. GTDB lineage: Bacteria > Pseudomonadota > Gammaproteobacteria > Steroidobacterales > Steroidobacteraceae > Bog-1198. The sequence continues at coordinate 47 of DATHKV010000022.1, read as the reverse complement.
CCTCCGCCGAGTTGGCAAAGAGTCTGGGGGCGAATCCCAGCTTTGTC
>DATHKV010000021.1:0-6488 GCA_035488895.1 Steroidobacteraceae bacterium | reverse complement strand
TGCTACGGTCTCGAAGACTCGACGCACGCGGGCTGCGTGCTTTGCGGTAGTTAGAGCGCGCCGGGACGAGAACGATCTCCTTTTGTGTGACGAGCCGATGTGAGTCACACAAAAGGAGATCGCAATCATGAGTGAACTTAGAACCTACATCGTCGTCGTGCACCGCAGTGGCCAACTGGTGGTTGCAGCATCCGACCAGTTCACTCTGGCTCCTTACGAGGTCGTTCTCAAAGCTGGTTTCCCCACCATAGACGCCGCATTCGACTACCGCGACGACATGCAGCACCGCATAGACCAAGTCATAAAGCGTCACTGCGCTACCTGCAAGTAGCTAGCCGCAGAGAAAGGCCCCCGGCAAGGGGGCCTTTTCATTACGCGGTTTTGACGTTCCCGACCGACGCCACGGCAGGGGTCAGAGCCAGACGACCCACCGCGAGCTTGTTGTTCCGATCCACGACGAACGAGCCGTCGCCCACCAACCACTCCCCGAGCGAGTACGCACTCTGGTCTTTCTCCAGAGACACCGCGATCACCCGACGCTCGCCATTGGGAAACTCCACCAGCGCTTCCTGCTCCCGGAAGGTGTATGCCTTCCCCGTCGCCTTCGCCGTGATGTTCCGTTCCTTCACCATCAACGAGGTGAACCGTACTTTCATCTTTCGATCTCCTAACTACAGTCACGAAGGGAATCCCCCACTCGTCTCTCCCCCACGTGACCTTGAAGGGAGATGGGAAAATTTCGCCAGTTCGAGTGCAACACCATCCAACTCGAACCACCCGTCTGGCGCGAGCGTCTGCACTGAGTGATGCGTCCAACCACATCGGCAAGCCAGCTCGATATGTAGCGTGCCGCTCTCGCCGCGAACCACCGCCAACCCCGAACAGGCGTGCGCCTTTCGGAATGCGGCCGGTTTCTGTGTCGCCCTTGGTGGCATATTTGACTAGATAGCCGACCGGTCGCCGGGCACGTTCGATGCGGGACCAGCCGAAGCGCCACCATCCGCACTCGTCGGGCTTGGGGAGAACAAATCCAACTGGCACCCAAATGAGCGCGTGGTAGTGAGGCCGACCCCGCTTCGTGAGTTCAAGGACCCACTGGTACCGCAGTGCTGGAATTCCGAGGTCGCGGCAATGATTCTTGAGCGCGCGGAAATAGCCCTGGATGTTGCAGCCGTTCCACTGGTCGTCGGTTCGATAGGTGAGAGTGACAAGAAGCGCCTCCACTCGGAAACCCCCGCGAGCACTCCTGCACCGAACCGCGTCCGCCGCCCTGATAACGACACGCCTCATCCTCCGTATCCGCCGCTGCTTGTTCAGGTCTCTCAACATCCCGCTGAGAGACGTCCCGCCACCTGAGGCTTTTGTTACCTGTCCGACAAGGCCATTAGGCATGCGCGCGAGAGTAGTACTCGTCCGAGTACTGTGCAAGCGTTCACCTACAGCGGAACATCGCTCCGCCGAATACGGTCACCAGGAGGACCAATGAACGCATCACAAAGCATCGCCGAAAAGGTCCGCTTGACAACCGAGCGGAAAACTGATTACGCCGTCGCGAAGGCACTGGGCATCACGCAAAGCAACTTGAAACAAGTGTTGTTAGGCAAACGCACGCTCGGGAATGAAAGCTGTTTTCGCGCGGCTAAACTACTTCGCGTAACAGCCGGCGAACTCATCGCCGACGTCGAAGCCGAACGCTCAAAAACGCCTGAAAAGCGCGCGTTCTGGGAGAAACAACTCCCGCGTTATTTGCCGGTGGTGGCGTATCTGGGGATCGCCACCGGCGTGACTTTCATCACAGAAAAGGGTGCCTTGGTCGCGGAGGTAGTTAGACACGCTATACATTGTGCGCAGTACGCCAGCCGGCGAGCGCGGATGAGAACCGTTCTCATGTTTCCTCGAGTGTGCCGCCTGTGACGACCCTCGCAGCGCAGATCCATCGGCAGCCGGCAAACTCGCCGGCATGCCGTGGATTCGCGCTGCAATCGCCGTAGCTCTCCTGACGCTTGCGCCTTGCGCCGGCGCAGGAAGCGCCGCGCGCAAGGAATGTACCGAGCGCGTCCAAAAGCAGATTGACCGTGTGAATTCGCGAATGCGCCAGCGGTACAGCGCCGCCGAAGGCGAAGCGATGCGGCGACAGCTACGCACGCTGAGCGAGCAACGCGCCGCCTGTCAGAAACTCTAGGGCTGACGCGCTACGCGCTCGTCCGCTACGCGGACCGGATGGTCTACAAGGAAGCGTTCGAGACCAGGGCCGCTGCGCATGGTGAGCGTGCCCAGCACGCAAACAACCGTCAGTGACGCCTCTCGACGGCAGTACCGTTTGAACGGCACCTGCAGCGCCTCAACCCCGTTAGACACCATGGCCACGCCTTGCTCACCGTCGACGAGCAGCCAGCCCGTGACACGCCACTCGGCGGGTACAAGCGCTGTGCGTGTCGATGTGAATGGGACCGCAGCCGGCTTCGCTGATGCGCTGTCGCGGGCTGCGCCTACGGCGCTGCCGCCGACAGCGCTCTCCGGTTTTTTCGCGAACCCATACACCCACGAGCCGCCGTACGCCATGCCGGCGAGCGCGGCCACGAGGCCAACCCACAGCATCGGACGGCGCCAGACGTTGCCGCGCGCATCGAGCGGAGTTTCGTCAGCCCCGCCATTCGCATTCTCCGACATGGTGTGCGACTCGTAGTACCGCCACACCTTGTCGTTATAGCGCCCGAGCACTTGATTTACGCGCTTACTCTCCGGTGGCTGAGTGCCGGTCACGTTGCCTTCGTACACGCCAACCTTGTAGCGCCCACGCATACCAAGCTCGCCTAACTTCTTGTGCACGAAAGTCTGCTCGACGAGCTGGCGCGCGAACGCGGCAATTTGCGCCAGGTCCTGGGTCACCAGGACGATTTGCGTGGAGCGGCCTTTCTTGTCTACGCGGTGACGATGCTCCGCGAGGAACGATTTATAGGCTTCCGGGATGCGGTCGACTTTCACGCCGGCCGGCCACAGCCGCCAGCACTCGTCGATGATTGCAACGCACCCTGGCGGGAAAAGCGCGTCCACGGTCTCAGGCTGTTCTGCGAGTTCGTTAGTCGCGAAAACGCGAATGTCGCAGCCAGGAATCTCCTCGCGCAGTAGTTCGACCTTAACCGGGAGGTTTGTCACCACGAGCCGATGCTCTTTTAGCGCCGGCAGAATCTGATTAGCGACGACGCCGTACGATTTGCCCGAGCCGGGCAACCCGACGTAGGCCAGGATACTCATCCGATGACCGGAATTCGACGAATGAGGAAGCGCAGTACGTAAGCGCTAACTATCCATGCACAGCCGGTAGTTAGCTGGAGCGGACCGACGAAAAAAAGCACACCGGCCGGCAGTGCCGCGACGTTGCCGGAGAGGCTGGACAGCCACTCCGGCACCGGGATAAGCGAGAGCAGCCCGATCAGCGCTTCCGCGAACATCAAGAACACTTTGACAACCGCCCACTGGATGAGATCGATGACGAACCCGACCACGTCCGCGATGAATTGAAGAATGTTTTTCAGGATGTCGAGCACGTGCCCTCCTAAGCCGAGAACAGGATGCGAAACGCCAGTAGCCCGAACATCACGAGGCACACCGCGCCGAGCGCTGGCGAGATGTCCGTCCAGATCGTGCATATCGAGGTGAAGTCGATATCAATGCTCGCGGAGTAGAGAGCCACAGTAGTTTGCCAGTCCGGGCAGCTACCCGAGCCGAACGAAGGAGCGACGTCAGCGGCAGCCGCGACGATAGGCACGCCTTGCAGATCACTCCAGAACCCGGCCATGGCCGCGCTCAATGTCCCAATCTCCTCGAGCTCCGGCAGCGATGCCGTGCAGTCCGACCCGACGCACTCCCCGCCCGTACCCTCCCCGTCGCCCTCGCCTTCGCCAGGAATCGGAGCATGCGGCGAGCCAGATGCAGACGCGCCACTCGCACCCGTAGTCCCTGGATCGCGCGAAGAACCCGCCACGGTAGCTGGTCCGAAATAGTTGTAGTTATTGATCGTCGAGCCGGGGATGCCGCCCGAAGTACCAGGGCTCGCCCCTGTCATCTGACCATCAGGGCTAGCTAGTTGCCCCGGCGTCCCATTGTCAGGAACAGGAGGCGTACTGCTTGCCGCAGCACCGCATAAACGACCACCGTCAGCAAGGACTTTGCATTCATCTTGTTTCACCTTCGAGAGGCACGTGTACGTGTCGTTCACGTAACCGCACTCACCACCATTGTTAGGAGCCGCGCAGTACTCGCCATCGCCGACGTCGATGCAACTCTCGCCCACCTCTCCCGCCGAGCCGGTGTCACCGGACGGCGACGATCCGGCCGGGGGATCGTTCGAAGGCCCGCCGTCGTCACCCAAACCGTCATCATCGCCATCCGCACTGCCCGAGCACGTGAGCGCGGAAACCGCTGCCCATGTCGTGCAGGTTTGCAGGCCAGGAGGTCCGCCGCATGACGATGGCCCGGCCGTCATCTCGCACAACCCCTCACACCACTTCGCGCCACTGATCGGAGACGTCGACACCTGCCAGGTCCCGTCACCGATCTCGCTGTCGCAATCCTCGGGCGGCGGTGGAGCGCATGGCCCACCTGGTGCTGCGTCGCCACCCACGCACAACGCGCGATTCATCGTCACGCTAATAGTCCAGGTCGAGTGGTAGCCCGGCCCGGTCCCACCGGGAGCCCACTGGCACGGGTACGTGTTATCAGCCGCAATCGACGCGTAAAACTCGTACGGCACCACGGTCGGGTTTGTCTCGTAAATCGCCCCGGCCGTAAACGAGCAACCCGAATTACCCACGCCCCCAGTGTCTGCCGCCGCAGCCTCAGTAGTTCGCCCAACCGCGCAACCCAGCAGCGCGGACGCCGAGCCTGCCGTGCCGCACGCCGGATGCCCCGGAGCCGTGTACTTGAACCCGTTCACACTATCCGCGTACGCCGTGCTAACGACGCTAGTTAGACCACAAGCGACCAGCACCCGGAGCACCGCGCCGACTCTCATAACCAGTACCTCAGAAACGCGAGCAACACGAACTGGCCCGCGTAGGCCGGGTAGAAGAAATGCCGAATGCGAGGAATCTCCGCGTGGCAATACAGCACCCAGAACACCGGCAACGCTAGCACCGCAAAAAAACTTGCGTTGACCGCGTGCAGAAGCACCACCGCCAAAACAAGCACGACCCACTGACCAGCGTTACACCTCTCGGCGAACCACAACGCCGCGAACACGACGAACAACCCCGCCACACCGAACTCCGCAGCGCACCCCGCCAGGAACGCGGCGACAACGAGCAGCGCACGGCCGAAGCTCCAGCCCCTCACGAACACCGCCTCATAAAGCACAGCGCCGCATGCGAGCGTAAACACGACGTTCAGCAACGGCGCGTGAGTAAAGAACGCCCAAGGAATCTGTGCAATGCACGCCCACACGAACAGTCGCCGAATGGTGTCGCGGAGGACGAGCGACCCGCGCCCCGCGAGCCCGAAGCCGAGCGCGAGCGCAAACAGCGGAAACACGAGCCGCCCGAGTAGATAGAGCACCGGGTAACGGCTGTCGAGTAGATAGAGATTGACGTGATCCCCGAGCATCAGGACCAGCCCGAGCCATTTCGCGGCCTCGATGCCGCGATGGACATACGGAGCCTCACCACTCACGGAACACCATAAAGGCGCTGAGCCCACCGAAAAAAAACATCATCGCGATGTAGAGACTTGCCACGAGATTTCTCCGGAAAACGGGGGGACCTCTGTCCCCCCGCTGATCCACGGCCTAGCGGCCGATCATGCCGAGGAGCATTTTCGCTCCCTTCTTGACGACCAGAACGGCCGCCACAAGCGCTGCGATCGCGGCGATACCCGAGATCACATCGCTCCAGTCCACGGCCGCCGTGATGGCGTCGTAGTCGCCGGCCGGAGCGGCCTGCACGACACCGCCCACGGCCGACGCGAACGCGATGACCAGAAGCAGTTTTCCACGAGTCAGAAAGTTCTTCATTTGAAGTCCCCTGATTGTTGGTTCGCATCGTCGGGTGCGCCCTTCCCTATCGCAGACAGCCCCGCGCGGCATAAGAATCTATCTACCGATCATCCGCAGCACGCTGCGGAATCCGTAACCGATTGCCCACGCAGTACCGACGAGCACAAAGCCCGCTGCCCATGCGCCCGCCAAGTCCTCCGACTCGAGCTGCGAGACGTCGAACTCCGGCTGAACCTCCCACGCGACAGGCGCGCCGAGAGAATCCAGACACAGCAGCTCGCCCGAGCTACCCGTGGAAATGGTGAAACCTGGGCAAGTAGCTTTCACGCGAGCATCCCACGCGCCAGCGCGGACGCGCTGCTACGGTCTCGAAGACTCGACGCACGCGGGCTGCGTGCTTTGCGGTAGTTAGAGCGCGCCGGGACGAGAACGATCTCCTTTTGTGTGACGAGCCGATGTGAGTCACACAAAAGGAGATCGCAATCATGAGTGAACTTAG
>DATHKV010000020.1:0-2874 GCA_035488895.1 Steroidobacteraceae bacterium | reverse complement strand
CCCGGACTGTGGCGTGACCAAGGACGATTTCGAGATGATGCCGCTCTGAGAGGCGGCAAGGGACGGCCGCTGCACGAGAATCGCTCAGTTGGGCCGGGTTCCGCCGCTTCCCAGTTCGATCAGGCGCGTACGCACGGACGTCGCATCGCCCGCACGTGGATTGAGCTGCAGGTAGCGCGAGAGATCCGCACGGGCGCCGCCCAGGTGTCCCAGTTTCAGGTAGCCAAGGCCGCGATCGCGCAGCGCATCGGCATCGTGGGGCGACAGCTTGAGCAGGCGGTCGGCGCTGCGGGTCGCGCGTTCCCAGTCGCCGCCATCGTTGTAGACGCCATGCAAATTGCGCAGCACGCGCATCAGGATGGCGCGGTGCGAGGCGGGATTGAGGATCTGCGACAAAGCGTCATCGTCCGGCGCGTCGCCGCCGAGGTGCGGACGCGCGCGCTGGCGCAGTTCATCGACGTCCAGTGGGCGACCGCGGTTGAAGGGATCCATCACCAGCAGGCCGTCGTCGACCGGCAGGCGCACCAGGAAATGGCCGGGAAACGAGACGCCGTCCAGCGGCACGCCGAGCCGGCGCGCGACTTCCATCTGCACCATCGCCAGCGAGATCGGATTGCCGAGCCTGCGCTCGAAGACCTCGTTGATGTAGCTGTTGCGAGGGTCGTAGTACTCGTCGTGGTTGCCGGCGTAGCCGAGTTCCTCGAACAGGTGCCGGTTGATCGCCTGCATCTTCAGCGCCCAATGGTCGATCGCCTGGATTTCCTCGCGCATGTGGGCCGCATGGCTTTGCGCGAGCGTGTCGTAGAGATCGGCGTCGAGGCCCGGGTATTCGTCGTGCGCGATGAGCAGCGCGGTTTCCAGCAGGGGCAGCGATTCGTCGTCGAGTTTGGCGAGCGAGTTCCACTCGGGCAATGCGAGGCGTTCGCGCATGTCGCAAGACTGCGCCGCCGCGCAGGGCCACTGCAAGCCCCCGGCGCGTGGATCAGTGTTCGGACGCGGGGATGTCGGGCCCGAAGCGCATCTCGATCCCGTTCTTGAGGCCCAGGCGCACGGCATCGCCGGCATTGAGCTCCAGGACGTAGCGGGCCGGCGCCTCGCTGGGATAGGGCGGGCACTGGTCGCCGGCGGAGCAGGGCGGCACGTCACGCTGTTGCGAGACCAGCTTGCGGTCGTTGTCGAAGTACAGGATATCCAGCGGAATCCGGGTGTTTTTCATCCAATAGGACTGTGGTCCCTGCTCGTCGTGGATGAACAGCATCCCGTGGTCGGCCGGCAGCTCGTCGCGGAACATCAGCCCGCGGGCGCGCTCGGCGTCGTCGTCGGCGATCTCCACCTGGTAGCGCTGCCCGGACAGTTCCACCCAGCTTCCACTGGCGCAACCACCACCGGAAAGGGCAAGAAGGCAGGCGAACAAGCGGAAAAACAGGCGCATGGCAGGGGCTCCGATGGGAAGTCGCGACCATCTCCCGGCACCGCGTTCACGTCAAGTTGCCGACCCCCTTCCCAAACCCCTTGCTGCCGTGCACAATGCGCGCCCCGCTGCTGGTGGCTGCCGTTTTCCACCGGCCGGGGACATCAGAAAAACACCCCGTGAGGTGTTGACGTCCACGAAAAGGACTGTATGATGTGCGGCTCCCTCGGGCACTTTGGTGACGAGGACGGAACAAGGCGCTGAGGCCGGTTCCAAGATCTTTGACAGTGTGCGCAGGTGACTTGTGCGGGCGTCTGGCGGGTGGATAACTGTCCATTTTGCAGGCGTTCGTAACAGAGTCTCCAAATCAATTCAAATGCAAGCAATTGCAAGCGAGTGGTTCTGGAGCTCGGTGACGACGACTGCACTCAAGAAATTGGCCGAAGTCCTTCGGGACGGAAAGCCGCAAAACTTAAGTGAAGAGTTTGATCCTGGCTCAGAGTGAACGCTGGCGGTAGGCCTAACACATGCAAGTCGAACGGCAGCACAGGAGAGCTTGCTCTCTGGGTGGCGAGTGGCGGACGGGTGAGGAATACATCGGAATCTACCTTTTCGTGGGGGATAACGTAGGGAAACTTACGCTAATACCGCATACGACCTTAGGGTGAAAGCGGAGGACCTTCGGGCTTCGCGCGGATAGATGAGCCGATGTCGGATTAGCTTGTTGGCGGGGTAAAAGCCCACCAAGGCGACGATCCGTAGCTGGTCTGAGAGGATGATCAGCCACACTGGAACTGAGACACGGTCCAGACTCCTACGGGAGGCAGCAGTGGGGAATATTGGACAATGGGCGCAAGCCTGATCCAGCCATACCGCGTGAGTGAAGAAGGCCTTCGGGTTGTAAAGCTCTTTTGTTGGGAAAGAAATCCTGTCGGTTAATACCCGGTAGGGATGACGGTACCCAAAGAATAAGCACCGGCTAACTTCGTGCCAGCAGCCGCGGTAATACGAAGGGTGCAAGCGTTACTCGGAATTACTGGGCGTAAAGCGTGCGTAGGTGGTTTGTTAAGTCTGATGTGAAAGCCCTGGGCTCAACCTGGGAATTGCATTGGATACTGGCAGGCTAGAGTGCGGTAGAGGATGGCGGAATTCCCGGTGTAGCAGTGAAATGCGTAGAGATCGGGAGGAACATCTGTGGCGAAGGCGGCCATCTGGACCAGCACTGACACTGAGGCACGAAAGCGTGGGGAGCAAACAGGATTAGATACCCTGGTAGTCCACGCCCTAAACGATGCGAACTGGATGTTGGGTGCAATTTGGCACTCAGTATCGAAGCTAACGCGTTAAGTTCGCCGCCTGGGGAGTACGGTCGCAAGACTGAAACTCAAAGGAATTGACGGGGGCCCGCACAAGCGGTGGAGTATGTGGTTTAATTCGATGCAACGCGAAGAACCTTACCTGGC
>DATHKV010000019.1:0-6155 GCA_035488895.1 Steroidobacteraceae bacterium | reverse complement strand
GGCAAGAAGCCGAAGCTGCTCGACTCGAACACCAAGGCGCTGCGGCTGGGGTACGACTACGTCAAGGAAAATCTGACCTCGCCGCTGCCGCTGCGGGTCGAGCACATGGAAAAGACCCGCGGCCACATCATGATCGACGGCAACACGGCCGCGGGCTTGGGCTGCGTCTACGCCGGGGCGACGGTGGGTGCGTGGTACCCCATTACCCCCTCGACCTCGTTGATGGATGCCTTCAAGGGATTTTGCGAGCGCTATCGGGTCGATGCGCAGACGGGTGAACGAAATTTCGCCATCCTGCAGGCGGAGGACGAGCTCGCGGCGGTGGGCATGGTTTTGGGCGCGTCGTGGAACGGCGCCCGGGCCTTTACGCCGACCAGCGGTCCCGGCATTTCGCTGATGAACGAATTTATCGGGCTGGGCTACTACGCTGAAGTGCCCTGCGTCATTTTCGACGTGCAACGCGTGGGTCCGTCCACCGGCATGCCCACGCGTACGCAGCAGGGAGACCTGATGCTGTGCGCCTATGCATCGCACGGCGATACGCGTCACGTGCTGCTGTTCCCCGCCAATCCCGAGGAATGCTTCTACATGGCCGTGCAGGCCTTCGACCTTGCCGAACGCCTGCAGACGCCGGTCTTCGTGCTCTCGGATCTGGACATCGGCATGAATGACTGGATGTGCCCTGATCTCAAATGGGACGACGCCTACCAGCCGGATCGGGGCAAGGTCTTGTCGAAGCAAGAGATCGACGGCCTCGAGAAATTTTATCGCTATCTGGATCGCGATGATGATGCGATTCCGTACCGGACCCTGCCGGGAGTCAGTCCCAAAGGCGCGTATTTCACGCGCGGATCCGGCCATAACCAGTACGGCGGCTACACCGAGGATTCCGCCGAATACCAGGTCGTGCTCGATCGCCTGAAGCGGAAATTCGCAAACGCCTCGAAGTACGTACCGAAGCCCGCCATGATCGGCAAGGGCAACAACGCCGTGGGCATCATCAGCATCGGCAGCTGCGATGGCGCAATCCGCGAGGCGCTCGATGTCCTTGGGCATCAAATGATCGAAGTGGATTATCTGCGCGTAAAGGCGTTTCCGTTCAACAGCGACGTCGAGGTTTTCTTGAAATCGCATTCGACCATTTTCGTCGTGGAACAGAATCGCGATGCGCAATTGAAATCTCTGCTGACGCTCGAGACGGCGGTTGAGAAATCGAAACTGTTCTCAATCTTGAGCTATAGCGGCCTGCCGATTTCAGCCCAACCCATCGTCGATGAAATCCGCGCCAAGCTCGCCGAGGCGCCGCGATTGACCGCGGTGCCGCGCTAACCTTCAAGAGTCGCCCATGTCATACATAAACAAGCCCAAAGTCGCCCACCCGTCGCTGCCGACGAATGAGTTGGGGCTCACGCGGCGCCAATACGAAGGCAGCATGTCGACGCTGTGCGCGGGGTGCGGCCACGACTCGGTGACCGCGGCCATCGTGGAAGCGTGCTGGGGTTTGTCCCTGCAGCCCGAACAATTGGTGAAGCTGTCCGGCATCGGCTGTTCGTCGAAGACCACGGCTTATTTTGTCAGCGGCTCGCATGGATTCAATTCCGTTCATGGGCGAATGCCGTCCATTGCCAGCGGCGCCAATGCCGCCAATCGCGGGTTGACCTACGTGGGCATTTCGGGCGACGGCGACTCCCTGTCCATCGGCGTCGGTCAGCTGGTGCATGTCATCCGACGCAACGTCAACATGCTGTACCTGATCGAGAACAACGGCGTGTACGGTCTTACCAAGGGGCAGTTCTCGGCATCCGCCGACATCGGCAGCAAGGCTAAGCGCGGGGAGATGAATGCGTCGCCGCCGATCGATCCCGTTCTGTTGGCGCTGTCGTTGGGTGCGACTTTCGTTGCGCGCAGCTTCTCCGGCGACAAGGCGCAACTCGTGCCCCTCATCCAGGCCGGCATGCGCCACAATGGTTTTGCCTTGATCGATGTTCTTTCCCCCTGCGTGACCTTCAATGACCATGAGGGCTCGACCAAGAGCTACGGATTTACCCGCGAGCATTATCACGCGGCGGTGGAAGCCGACTTCGTGCCGCGCGCCGAGGAAATTTCAGTCGATTACCCGGCGGGCGAGGCGATTGCAGTCAGTTTGCATGACGGCAGCCGGGTGGTGTTGCGCAAGCTCGATCCCACGTATGACCCGAGGGACCGGACGGCCGCGTACAACTACATCGAGAACAAGCTCAAGCAGAATGAATACGTGACCGGGCTCATCCATATCAACGAATCCGACAGCACCGAGTTTCACAACCTGAACCGCACCGCCAAAGTGCCGCTCAACAGCATCCCTTTCAATAAACTGTCGCCCGGAAGCGCGGCGCTCGATAAATTAATGGGGCGCTACCGCTGACGTCGCAGATGGGTTGCGGCGAGAAAGAAGCGCACAGGCTCGCCGACCATTTCATAGATGGCCGCGTGAGATCGCAGCAGCGCGTCCGGATTTGGGACAAAGCGCAGCACGCCGAAATCCTGGGGCGCGAGGATTCCAGCCGGCGCCGGAAACACCTCGAATCCGGCTGACGCGAATTCTTCCACCGAGCGCCCCATGTGCGTGGCTCGCGTCACCAGGATGATCCGGCGTACACCGTCCGCCTGCAGCATCCGCGCCGAGTTGCGCGCGTTTTGGAAGGTGTCGTAGGCCTGGTCGTCGATCCAACGCGTCTCGACGTCGAAATTTCTTTGCAGCGAGTCGTGCATCGCACGTGCCTCGAGAGAAAATCCCGTGACCAGAACGGAGAGGCCGGTTTTTTTAGCGAGGTACGCCCCGTAGCTGAGTCTTTCGAGCATCAAGGGTTCCGCGGCAGGTCCTCCATACTCTGGAGCAAGAGCTCGCTGACCACCACCGCCCAAAATGACAATCGCTTGAGCGTTGGCGGCGCCCTTGAGGTCCAGTGGCGGGTAACGCTCCACCCACCCTGTCAGCAGATCCGAGATGACGGGAGTCGACAGCAGCCAAAGCGACGCAATACCGGTGATGAGACAGGCGCGTGCCAGCGCCGGTCGCCGCTTGAGCAGCAGCAGGCCCACCAGCGCCAACAGAAGAAAGCCGCCGGGCGGCAGCAGCGCATTCTTGAGGAACGTTTTTAGTTGAAGCAGCAGGATCAAAGGCAGAGGACCTCTCGAATAATGAGTGCATTCCGCACCGACCTTGAGAGTATCGCAGCGCACACCGAGATCCGGGCGCAATTAATATTTAACATAATGTAATGCGACCTGCGAGCCGAATCACGGCAGCCGTGTTCGAGCTCGTACATCATCGTACTCAGCTGCCACTGCCCAAAGAGCAGCCCTTGAATCGCACTTGGGGGGAGTTCGTCGTCGCGTGAGCAACGACGGACTCACCCGTCTTCACCGCCACCGCACCGTAGATCAGAGCTCCACCGCGCAAGTCCCGATCAGCGCGAGTTTGGTAGAGTGCTGCGGACAAGTTCTCCAACAAGGGCTGGCGATGAAAAAATATTCCTGCGCGTGGCTTTTGCCCGTGCTGTTCGGGACCCATGCACTCGCTCAAGCTCCCAAGATGCAGACCTGCGAGTCCACGCCGCAGCCTGCCTTTTGTGGCGCGGTGCGCGGCACTCGAGCCGAGGGGTGGCCGGCACAAAGCCGCTCGGAGGTGATGGCGCAGCACGGCATGGTCGTCACCAGCCAGCCGCTTGCGGCGCAAGCCGGATTGCAAATTCTCCAGCATGGCGGAAATGCCGTCGATGCGGCCGTGGCCACGGCCGCAGTGCTCAATGTGACCGAACCCATGATGGTGGGCGTGGGTGGAGATCTATTTGCCATCGTCTATGTCGCCAAAGAGCACAAAATCTATGTGCTCAATGCCAGCGGCATGGCGCCCACGGGCGCGAACGTGGAGCGATTCAATAAACTCGGATATGTCTGGAATCCAAAGAATTGGGGCCCGGGATCGGGCATGCCCGCCGGGGGAATCCTGCCGGTCACCGTGCCGGGCGCGGTGTGGGGCTGGCAGGCGGTGCTCAAGCGCTTCGGCAAGCTGACTTTCAAACAAGTGCTGGAGCCTGCGGTGGGGTATGCGCAAAACGGCTTTCCAATATCCGAGCGCATCGCGCATGACTGGCACCTGCCCAATGCGCTGCCGTTGCAAGGCTGCTGTACCTCGCAGGATCCCGATTCGATCAAGACCTGGTATGTGAATGGCGCACAGCCGCTGCCCGGACAAATCTTCAAGAATCCCGAGCTCGCAAAAACCTTGAGAATATTGCAGGCGAAAGGGGGCGAGGCGTTCTACAAGGGCGAGATTGCCGAAGCCATCGTCGCAAAGTCGCGCATCCTCGGCGGCTCGATGACGCGCGAGGATCTCGCCAACTACAAGGGTGAGTGGGTCGAGCCCGCACGCACTCAATATCACGGCTACGATGTTCTCGAGCTGCCGCCGCCGGCGCAAGCCTGGGCCACCGGCGAACTCCTCAATATTCTGCAGGCCTGCGTGCCGCAGTGGACGACCGGGCAGACGCTGGCGTCCTTGGGTCCCGCGAATCCCGAATACTGGCACCTGCTGATCGAGGCGAAGAAACTCGCCTACGCCGATTTGTATCAGTACAACGCGGATCCGAATTTCGCCTCCGTGCCGCTCGCCAAGCTGCTGTCGGAATCTTATGCCGCGTCCCTGTGCGGAAAGGTCAATCCGCAGCATGCTTCCGCACCCGGGCCGCAGGGCAATTTCGGCATGGCCGGCGACACCATCGTGCTCTCGACCGCCGATGAAGACGGCAACATGGTTTCCTGGGTGAACAGCAATTTCTCCGCTTTCGGCTCAGGCGTGACGGTGCCCGGCTACGGCTTCATCCTCCACAACCGCGGTGCGCTGTTCACGCTCAATCCGAAAAGCCCCAACGTCATTGAGCCGCACAAGCGGCCGTTCAATACCCTGTCCGCGGGCTTCGTGATGCGCAACGATCAACCGTTGATGACGGTGACGTTGATGGGCGGCGACATGCAGGCGCAGGGGCATGCGCAATTGCTGGTCAATATCCTGGACCTCGGCGCCAATGTACAAGCCGGCGCCGACATGGCGAGATTCCGGCACTCCCAGGTGTCGAACGCGTTGAGCTTGGAGACTCCCCTTTATGAGTTGGTGGGCTCAAAGCTGGCCGCGATGGGTCACACCGTCAGATCCGTCAACGGCGATGAGATGGGTGGCGTGCAAATACTCATGCGCGCCGACGGTTTCTATCGCTCGGGATCGGATTTCCGCAAGGACGGCGAAGCCGTCGGTTGGTGACGATTCGCGCTTACGCGCGCTTGTGCAGGTACATGTGGGTCGCGCGTTCGCCCGGCACGGTCTTCGTGCATTCGTAGCCCAATGCACGCAGGTCGATGCCCTGCATGAGGTGCTCGCCGGACCCTAACAGTACGGGCCGGACGGCGAGATGCAGCTCGTCGATCAGCTTTAAGCGCAAGTACTGCCGAATCGTCGCCACGCCGCCGCCGAGTCGAACGTCGCGCCCGCCGGCGGCGGCCGTGGCCAGCCTCAATGCGGTGTCGATGCCCCCGGTGATAAAGTGAAACTCGGTACCGCCCGCCATGCGCAGCGACGCACGTGGGTGATGCGTCAGCACGAAGACCGGAACGTGGTATGGCGGTTCCTCGCCCCACCAACCCTTCCAACTATCATCCGGCCACGGACCTCGGACAGGACCGAACATGTTGCGGCCAATGATCCAGGCGCCGATACCGGCGAAACCCTGTTCGGCAATGCCGTTGTCGACTCCGGTCTCGCCGCCATCCTCGCCCTGCATTTTCCGAAACATACGCGTCGCGAAAACCCACTCCATCAACTCCGGTCCCCTAACCCCCAGCGGATTATTCAAATCCTGGTCCGGCCCGGCGCCGTAACCGTCGAGGGACAGGGAGAAACTTTTGACGCGGAGTTTGGACATGGCGACTCGGGGGATTTCCGGCAATGATACTAAAGCGGGCTAGGGCGGAACCAGCCGGCGCTTGCCGTCCGCTGACAGCGTGATGCCGGGCTCATTCAGACCGACTCTATCCCAGAGTTCGCAGGTCACCTCGCGGTGACGCTGATCCAGCGCTTCGCAGTAATTGGTGTAAATGCACAGTCGGACCGCGTCGCCTCG
>DATHKV010000018.1:0-3837 GCA_035488895.1 Steroidobacteraceae bacterium | reverse complement strand
ACGACGGCCACCGCCGCCAATGTCACTTCCATTTCGCTGACCGCTGGCGATTGGGATGTTTGGGGGAACGTGTGGTTCAATCCGACCACAACCGCAAACATTACAATCCACCAGGGCGCCATCAATACGACAACGGCGGCGTTGCCGACCGCTCCGGGCGCCGGGGCTATTTTCAAGAACATGCTTGTCGCCGGGCAGGTGCCGAACGTGATCTTTGGGGGGCCTGTCGGGATGATACGCCTATCGCTCGCCGCCACGACCACGGTGTTCCTGGTGGCCCAGGCAACGTTCACGATCGCTGCGCTTGGTGCCTACGGCTACATCGGCGCTCGCAGACGCGCATAGGGAGCACTGATCGATGGTTGCAGCTATCCAGGTGTTGGAGGACGGCATCAGCAATGTCGTCATCCTTTTCACCAGTGACGGGGACGCCGAAGACGGCGTGCTGAAAGTTGACGTGTCGGCGCTCGACCCGCCCTGCGCTCGTCTGCGCATCATGAAGGCGAAATGGGGCGTGAGCGCCGGGACGACAGGCGTCAGCGTCTTATGGGACGCGGACACGGATGATCTCGCCTGGCAGTTTCCTTCCGAGACATCCGGCGATGTTGAATTCGTCGATATTGGCGGGTTGCAAAACCCTCAATCCAATGGGTGGACCGGCGATGTGCTGTTCACCTCTGAGGCGGACACGATCTACACCATCGTGCTTTGGATGAAGAAGAAGCCGGACTAATGCCCCTTCGCCACACGACGCGGCCGGGCGACTGGCTCTACAATTGCCAGCGCTGCGGCTGGACGATCTACGGGAGCGAGGCGCGCCAGGAGTGGACGGGCTTGCGCGTTTGCTCGAAATGCTTCGACCCTCGCCACCCGCAAGACTTCGTGCGCGGCGTGCGCGACGATCAGACCGTGCCCTTCGCTAACCCGCCCGGCCCGCCGCACTTTCTCGACACAAACGAAGTCCAGCCCGAGGATTTGTGATGGCATTGTCAGGCTCGAGCGACTTTAGCCTCAACGCGCGTGAGGTGATCACCGCGACCTTGCGCAAAATGGCCGTGTTGGGCGTGGCGCAGGTGCTCGACGCCGATGAGGCCGAGGACTGCCGCATCGAATTGAACACCATGCTCAAGGGCTGGCAGCGACACGGGCCGCATCTGTGGAAGACGGAAGAGGGCACGATCCCGCTGCTCGCCAACACCGCCTCTTACGATCTGAGCCTGACGCTCAATCCCTTGCGCATCATGTCGATGCGCTACCGCGACGCTCAGTTGCGCGATCTGCCCATGCGACTGTTCACGCGCGAGGAATATTTCGACCTGCCGCTGAAGACGTCGACCGGCATTCCGACCCAGTATTATTTCGACGCGCAGCGATCTGCGCCGACCGTCTATGTCTGGCCGCTGCTCACCACCGTCACCACCGAGGTGCTCACCGCGACCTATCAGAAGCGCATGGACGATATCGACGACCTGAGTAATGACATCGATATCACCCAGGAGAATTACGACACCCTCATCTACGCCTTCGCGGCGCGGCTGCTCGACGATTACGGGGTGGAGGGCGAGGTGGCCAAGCGCATTATCGGGCGCTCGCAAGGGCTGCTTGACGACGCCATGAGCTTCGACCGCGAGGACGTGGTGCGCTTCGTGCCGGACTATGGCTCGCGGCCGTATTGATGGCTGAGGAAATGACAAATCCGGTTGGTCCGTTCACGGTGTGGACGAATTACGGCTGCTATGAAAATTGGAGATGGCAGGATTTCGAGACGCTGAAGGAAGCAGTCGAGTTTGCCGGCTCGAATATGTCCACCATCAGTTGGACCATCACGAAACCGGTCAATTATTCCGTGATCGAGGTGGGTGAATAGATGCCACCCCTGCCCCTCGTCCTGCCCGCTGCCTCCACCATCGGCCGCGACGCTCAAGTTGCGACCGCGCGGCTGATTAACGGCTACCCTGAGTTCGGCGGCGAGGACGCCAAGTCGCCCTTCGCGCTCTATGGCGCGCCGGGGCTGACGCGCTGGGACAATGGGGCGTTTACCGGCGCTGAGCGTGGCATGATCGAATTGTCCGCGAACCAGCTTATCGCGGTGCTCGGTAATCAGATCGTCTCGTTCGATCAGGGTGCCAACGGCACGGTGCTGGCCAATCTGGTGGGAAGCGGCCGGGTGTTCATGGCGCTCAATCGCGCCTCACCGCCGCAGATCGGCATCGTCACCAATGCCGGGCAATATTATGTGCTGCAAGCGGGCGTGCTGACGCTCAATACCGATCCGGACCTGCCCGCGCCGAACAGCATCGATTATCTGAGGGGGCGGTTTCTTTACGGCATCAACGCCATGGGGCGCGTTTACGCCTCCGATGCCGATAATGGCACCTCCATCAACGCGCTGGCCTTCGGCGATATCAATTCGAACGCTGACGGCCTCGTGCGGGTAATGGTCAATGCGGGGTTCTTCTACGCCTTCGGAACCAAGAGCCTGGAAATCTGGCAAGCAGATCCATCGCTCGCCGGTCAGCCCTTCCCGTTCTCTCCCGTGCAGCAGGACATCGAATACGGGCTGACCGGCCCGCACACGGCGGCGAAATTCGAAAAGGCGCTGATCTGGGTCGATCAGAACCTGATCGTGCGCTATGGCCGCGACGGCGGCGCTGACCGGGTTTCCAATCATGCGGTCGAGCGCTCCATCGCGGGCTTGTCGATGGCCGATCAGGCGCTGATGGTCGGATCGGTGCATTCGTTCCAGGGGCACGAGACCTATACGCTCAAGGGGGCGAACTTCACCTGGTGCCTGGACCTGCCCTTCGCCAAGAAGGCAGGCTTTGACCGCGCCTGGTATGAGCGCAAATCCTATCCGAACGACCGCTGGCGGGTGAATTCGTCAATCCTGTTCAATGGCCGGTACATCATGGGGGATGAGGGGAACGGGCGGCTCTATGCGCTCAACCCGGACGACTTCACCGAGAACGGCAACGACCACGTGCTGGAGATCTGGTGCCCGCATTCGCACCGCTTCCCTGAGCGGCTGATTGCTGACGGTTTCGAACTCGACATGGTGTCCGGCGTCGGGCTCAATTCGTCCGACGCATGGAACGCCGACCCGGAAATCATGGTCGGCATCAGCGACGATGGCGGCAAGACCTTCGGCGGCGAGCGCCGGGCGATCATCGGGCGGCAGGGGGAATTCCAGCAGACTATCCGGCTCAACAAGTGGGGGCGCTGTACGAAGAAGGGGCGAATTTGGCGCATTCGCGCCTCGGCGGCGGTGCTTAAGGCGATCAACTCGGCGGCGCTACACGCAAGGCCAACGCGCTGATGGCTAAATGCTTGGCCTGCTTGGATGGCGGCAAGGTCTGCGAAGATCATCCGGACAGGGTTTGGCCGAATGGCTGCGATTGCGGTGGCGCCGGCATGCCTTGTCCTCGCTGCTGTTCTCCTGTGCCGCAAGATGGCACGCACAGCATAGCCGAGGCGTTCACGCCTGATTGGAAGCGCCGCTGATGGCCGGGATTATTCGTCCGCAAAATAAGCAGATTATCGATCCGCAAACCAACCGCCTGACCCTGGAGTGGGACGCCTATTTCGCGCGTCTGGAGGCGCTGGCCACATCGGGTGGAGGCGGAGGCGGTGGGGGCGTCACGACCTTTGAGGGAAGGTCTGGCGCCGTCGTTGGTGTGGTCGGAGATTACGACGCCAGCGAGATTACCAACGTTCCGGCCGGCACTATCGCGGCAACGGATGTGCAGGGCGCGCTGGCTGAACTGGACGGTGACATCGCGGGGAAGCAGGCGGCGGACGCGACGCTGACGGCGCTGGCGGCTTTCCCGCGATGTCACC